>CAIWFP010000365.1 GCA_903911985.1 uncultured Sphingomonadales bacterium | reverse complement strand
GTGCTTTCTGTTGCTCCGCCATGGGCAGAGCCCTCCGCCAGCCTGTTCCACACCGCGCTCGCGTTCGGAGCCGCCGCGGCGATCGCACGCTGCTCGTGCTCGTCATCGCGAGGGCCGGGCAGCGTGTGGTTCAGCTGGGACACCGAGCTGGGCCGCGATGTGACCGTGGAGCCCAATGTGGTCTTTGGCCCCGGCGTGCGGGTGGCGGACAGGGTTACCATCCATGGCTTCTCGCATCTGGAAGGGGCGACGGTTGCCACGGGTGCGGAGCTGGGGCCCTATGCAAGGCTGCGCCCCGGTGCGGATATCGGCGAGGGGGCCAAGGTTGGCAATTTCGTCGAGATCAAGAAGGCGACGCTGGGCAAGGGTGCCAAGGCCAACCACCTCTCCTATATCGGCGATGCGGAAGTGGGGGCGGGGGCCAATATCGGCGCCGGCACCATCACCTGCAATTACGACGGCTATTTCAAATACAAGACGGTGATCGGCGAGCGGGCCTTCATCGGCAGCAACAGCGCGCTGATCGCCCCGGTGCGGATTGGCGCCGATGCCATCGTGGCGGCGGGCAGCGCGGTGAGCCGCGATGTGGCGGATGGCGAATTGCGCATGGTGCGGGCCGAGCAGCTGGTAAAGCCCGGCTGGGCCGACCGCTTTCACGAGGCGATGCGCAAGAAGAAGGCGGAGAAGAAGGGCTAGGGGGCGGCCTGTTTCGCGGCTTGTCCGGTGTCTGGCCCCGCGGCTTGTCCGGCGTCTGGCCCGGGTGGCGCAAATCGGCTAATGCGTGGGCTGGGGCTTGATAGGGCGCGAGGCTGGCCGCTTTTGGGCGGTGGGTGTTGCGCCGCAGCAAAGAATTTCTGGCGGTAAACCAATATCCAAGGTTTTTCCCGCATATCGGCAATGGACCGTGGTTTCGCCTCTCGGGGCGCGGTCCCATCATTCTGGCAAAAGGTTTCAGCGCATGTGCGGCATTATCGGCATCGTCGGCAAGGAAGAGGTAGCGGATCGGCTGGTCGATGGGCTGCGGCGCATGGAATATCGCGGCTATGATTCGGCGGGCGTCTGCACCGTGGAGGGCGGGGAACTGATCCGCCGCCGGGCGCCGGGCAAGCTGAACAATCTGGTGAAGGAACTGGCCGCGCACCCAGCGCCCGGCCATGTCGGCATTGCCCATACCCGCTGGGCCACGCATGGCGCGCCGACGGCCAGCAATGCCCACCCCCATGCCACTGCCGAACTGGCGCTGGTGCATAATGGCATCATCGAGAATTTCCGCGCGCTTCGCGAGGAGCTGACCGGGCGCGGCCGGGTGTTTGAAAGCGAGACCGACAGCGAGGTGGTGGCCCACCTCATCTCCGAGAAGGTGGAGGCGGGGCTGTCGCCGGCGGATGCGGTCAAGGCCTCGCTGCCCTTGCTGCGCGGCGCCTTTGCTCTCGCCATCGTCTTTCGCTCGGAGCCCGACATGCTGATCGGCGCGCGGCTCGGCTCGCCGCTGGTGGTGGGCTATGGTGATGGCGAGACCTATCTGGGGTCCGACGCGCTGGCGCTGGCGCCGCTGACGCAAAAGATCTGCTATCTCGACGAGGGCGACTGGGTCATCGTGACCCGAGATGGCGCCGAGATTTACGACAAGGACAATATCCGGGTCACCCGCCCCGTCACCACCTCTGGCGCCTCCGCCGCGGCGGGGG
>CAIWFP010000364.1 GCA_903911985.1 uncultured Sphingomonadales bacterium | reverse complement strand
TCAATCTTTCGCTCGACGCGCTGGTGGGCAATACCGCCAAGCTGCCGCGCATTGCCATTACCACGCCGGTCAGCGACAGCGTCATCGGCCGCAACACCGAGGACCAGATGCTGATCGGCATCTATTGGGGTTATGTGGCGATGATCGAGGGGCTTATTGCCCGCATGCGCGCCCAGATCGGGCGCCCGGCCACGGTGGTCGCCACTGGCGGGCTCGCCGTATTATTCAACCGCATTCCCGGCTTGTTTGATTGCGTGGATGCGGACTTGACACTCGATGGCCTCGCTTTGATGGCCAGCCGTTCGGCCAGAGGGCCAGGGCACGGATAAGCCCGAAACGAATAAGGAAAAGCATAGTGTCAGCGGAGAAAAGTGCCAGGCTGAAGCCGGGCAAGGAATTGCTGTTTTGTGCGCTCGGTGGCTCGGGCGAGATTGGCATGAACGTCAATCTCTATGGCTGCGAGGGCAAGTGGCTGATGGTCGATCTGGGTATGACCTTCAGCGGTAATGAATATCCCGGCGTCGAGCTGGTCTTTGCCGATCTCGACTTCATCGAGGAGCGCCGCAAGGATCTGATCGGCGTGGTGCTGACCCATGCCCATGAGGACCACATCGGCGCGGTGCCCTATTTCGCCGCCGAGCTGGGCGTGCCGCTCTATGCCACGCCCTTTACCGCGCGTCTGGTCGCCGAGAAGCTGAAGGAAGCGGGGTTGTCGCGCGAGGTGAAGCTGAATGTTGTCGATCACCTCGACAATTTCGATCTCGGGCCCTTTGGCATCCGCTACCTGCCGCTGGCGCATTCCATCGCGGAAGGGAACGCGCTGGTGATCGAGACGCCTTATGGCCGCATATTGCACACCGGTGACTGGAAGCTGGATGACGAGCCGCTGGTGGGCGTGCCCGCCACTGCCGCCGAGTTGACGCAAATCGGCGACGAGGGTGTGCTGGCGCTGGTCTGCGATTCGACCAATGTGTTCAACGACAAGGCTTCCGGTTCCGAAGGGGCGGTGGCGCGCGGGCTGATCGAGGAAGTCGTCAAGCACAAGGGGCGCCGGGTGCTGATCACCACCTTTGCCTCCAATGTGGCGCGGTTGCAGTCGCTGGGCGAGCTGGCCAAGGCCACCGGGCGCGAGCTGTGCGTGACCGGGCGTTCGCTCGACCGGATTATCGCCGTGGCCAAGGCCTCGGGCTATCTGAAAGACCTGCCGAACATCATCTCGGTGGACCGGGCGATGGATCTGCCGCGCGGCGAGGTATTGATCGTTGCCACCGGCGGGCAGGGCGAGGCGCGCGCGGCGCTGGCCCGCATCGCCGATGGCAACCACGATGTGAAGCTGGAAGAGGGCGATGTTGTGCTGTTCTCCAGCCGCCAGATCCCCGGCAATGAAATCGCCATCGGCCGCATCCAGAACCAGCTGGCGGGCAAGGGGATTACCATCGTTACCGACCGGCAGGGCATGATCCATGTCAGCGGCCACCCGGGCCGCCCCGAACTGGAGGCGATGTATGGCTGGATCCGGCCGGAGATCCTTGTGCCGGTGCATGGCGAGGTGCGCCACATGCGCGAGCAGGGCCGGCTGGGCAAGGCTGCGGGCATCCCCCAGATCGTCACGCAGAAGAATGGCGATATGGTCCGCCTTGCCCCCGGCAAGCCCGGAAAATTCGCCGAAGTGCGCGCGGGAAGGCTGATTCTCGACGGCGACATCATCTCCCCAGCCGATGGCGAGGCCATGGCAATGCGCCGCCGCATGGCGCACAATGGGCTGGTGGTGGTGGCGATCGGGCACCACAAGCACCGGGTGAAAGTGGAAGCTTTCGGCCTGCCGCTGGTAGAGGATTACGCGGCCTTTGTGGAGGAGGCCGAAGATGATGTGATGGCCGCCATTGCCAAGCTGAAGGGCGGCAACCGCCATGACGAGGGCTCCGTTGCCGAGGCCGCCCGTCTTGCCGCCCGCAAGGCCGCGGGGCGCTGGTCCGGCAAGAAGCCGCAGGTTAAGGTGATGCTGCTGGCAGGAGCGACAGTGGCATGAAAATCTACTCGATCCTCGCGATCTACCTGCTGTTCTGGGTGATGAGCGCCTTTCTCGTCATGCCCTTTGGCAACCGGACCCATACGGACAAGGGCGAGGAGGAGAACCGGGCCAGGCTGGCGCCGGGGGCGGTGGAAAGCGCGCCGGTGAACTTCCGCCCGCGTCGTATCGCCTTTCGCGCGACGGTGCTGTCGGCTGTGTTGTTTGCGCTGTTCTATGCCAATTCCATCAAGGGCTGGGTCAGCGTGGATGATATCAGCCTGGTGCATCCGCCGGCGGAGCTGGTGAAGAAGCAGTATTGAGCGGGTTTCGGGAAGGGATAGATGCGAGGGGCCTTTGGTGCCGATTCGCCTTGTAAATCGGTTGGTCCCTCGCGCTCCCAT
>CAIWFP010000363.1 GCA_903911985.1 uncultured Sphingomonadales bacterium | reverse complement strand
AGAGGCCTCTCGCTCCTCCGGCAGGCGCCATCACAGGATGACACCATGACCGAGATCACCCGCGTTCCGCTTCTTCCGATTGCCAAGGGTTCGATGAGCCGCCTGTGGCTTGGTGTGGCTGCTGCCGTGCTGGGCGGTGCGGCTCTGGCCTGTGCCGGCCAGCCGCCGCTGGTGGATGTGCGGACCATCGCGCCGGGCGCGGGGCCTTCGCCTGCCGGCGATGATTTCGTGATGATCAACTATACCGGCAAGCTGGCCAATGGCGTGGTGTTCGATTCGGCCAACCGCGCGATCCTGCCGCTGCAGCGCGTGGTGCCCGGCTTTACCAAGGCGTTGGAGCAGATGCAGGCGGGCGGCAAATATCTGGTCAAGATCCCCGCCAAGCTCGCCTATGGCGACAAGGCCGTGGGTCAGATCCCGGCCAATTCCGACCTGACCTTCACCATCGAACTCATCGATTTCAAAACCGCCGCCGAGATCGAGCAGCAGCAGCGCATGATGGAGCAGCTGCGCGCGATGCAGGCCGCCCATGCCGCCGGAGCGCCCGGTGCCGCACCCGCCGAGGCCAACCTGCCGCATTGATCGCGCGGGGGGGTAGGGCGCGAGGGGGAGCCACGGGTTCTCTCCGGCGCCCTGTGGCCGCAACTGGCCATGCCCCCGGCTTTCCAGCGCCGTATCTCAGGACTTTTAAGGACACCCCTATGTCGGTCGACACCGCCACCGTGGCCAAAATCGCCTCGCTCGCCCGGATCAAGCTGACCGAGGCCGAGATCGCCGGGATGGTGCCCGAGCTGAACGGTATTCTCGCCTGGGTGGAGCAGCTGGGCGAGGTGGATGTGACCGGGGTGGAGCCGATGACGGCGGTTATCCCCAATGTCTTGCGCCTGCGCGAGGATGTGGTGAACGCCATTGCCGAAACCGGCGGCGGCGTGCGCGACGCGGTGCTGGCCAATGCGCCAGCGGCCGAACATGGCTTCTTTGGCGTGCCCAAGGTGATTGAATAATGCCTGAAACATCAAACGCGTTTACCGACCTCAATCTGGCTGAAATCCGCGATGGCGTGGGCAAAGGCAGCTTCACCGCCACCGAGATCGCCACGGCGTTCAACGCTGCCGTGGCCGAAGCGCAAGAGGCGCTGAACGCCTTCATCGTCACCACGCCGGAAAAGGCGCTGGAAGCCGCCGCCACGGTCGATGCCGACCGCGCCGCCGGAAAATCCCTTGGCAAGCTGGCCGGTGTGCCGATCGGCATGAAGGACCTGTTCGCCACCAGGGGCGTGCAGACCACGGCGGCCAGCCACATCCTCGAAGGCTTCACGCCGGAATACGAGAGCACCGTTTCGGGCAAGCTGTGGGCCGCGGGCGCCGGTATGCTGGGCAAGCTCAACCTCGACCAGTTCGCCATGGGCTCATCGAACGAGACCAGCGCCTTTGGCCGCGTGGTCAACCCCTGGCGCCGCAAGGGTGCCGATGGCGGGCAGGACGCGACGCCGCTGGCCCCCGGCGGCTCCTCGGGCGGTTCGTCGGCGGCGATTGCGGCGCATCTGTGCCCGGCGGCCACCGGCACGGATACCGGCGGCTCCATCCGCCAGCCCGCCGCCTTCACCGGCATTTCCGGGATCAAGCCCACCTATGGCAGGTGTAGCCGCTGGGGCGTGGTGGCCTTCGCCTCCTCGCTCGATCAGGCGGGTCCGATGGCGCATAATGTGCGCGATTGCGCCATCATGCTGGAAGTGATGGCCGGGTTTGACCCCAAGGACGCGACCTCGCTGGATCTGCCGGTCCCGGCATGGGAGGCTGGCCTTAATGCCGACCTGCGCGGCAAGAAGGTTGGCATCCCCCGCGAATATCGGCTCGATGGCCTGAATGCCGAAGTCGCCAAAAGCTGGGACGAGGGCGTGGCATGGCTGAAGGACGCGGGCGCCGAGGTGGTGGATATAAGCCTGCCCCACACCAAATATGCCCTGCCGACCTATTATATCATCGCCCCTGCCGAGGCCTCGTCGAACCTCGCCCGTTATGATGGCGTGCGCTATGGACTGCGTGATCTCCCTCAGGGCGCGGGCCTGCAGGACATGTATGCCGCCACCCGCGCGGCGGGCTTTGGGGATGAGGTCAAGCGCCGCATCCTGATGGGCACCTATGTGCTCTCGGCGGGCTTCTATGATGCCTATTACACCCAGGCGCAGAAGGTGCGGACGCTGATCTCGCGCGATT
>CAIWFP010000362.1 GCA_903911985.1 uncultured Sphingomonadales bacterium | reverse complement strand
TGATCCTCAAGGAGGCGGCGGAAAAAACCTCGGCCTTCATTGAATGCGAGGAATACAACCTGCTGCCACCCGAGGCGGCGATACAACGCTTCATGCAGAACCTGTTTCGCGAATTCGTCGAACGGCCACATATCGCCCAGATGACGCTCGACGAGGCGCAGCATAATTTCGCGCATGTCGGCAAGGAAAATCCGCTGGCCTCGGTTCTGCGAAAATTGATCGACGAGGTGCTGGGGCGGATTGTCGAACGCGGGCGCCGCGATGGCGTTTTCCGCGCCGACCTTGATCCCGACCGCCTGTTCTGGATCATCTTCAGCCTTGTAACCACATGGTTCGCCCATTCGCCGATGGTCCTGCTGGTTTCCCACACGCGTGCGGGCGCCCAAATGGACGCGGCGACATGGTGCGCCAACAGCATCGATTTCGTGCTGGCGTCCATCATGTCCAAAGGCTGATCCCAACCCTGCGTCAGCCTGCCCGGACGCGGATCGGTTGCAGATCAACGGTCGGCAGAAACGCCGCCGGGCCGCTGCCGCGCAGCAGGAACGCCTGTCGTTGCAGCCAGTTGTGGAAATGCTGCAAAAGCTGGGCCTCGGCCTGCCCGCCCGCATTGATGATCCATGCCGACAGCGCCTGTTGCGCGCTGTGCCAATCGTCATGCCGTGTGCCGGTGAGCCGCGCCACATCGGCAAGGTCGGCGTCCAGCACCGACAGGCCAAAATCGTTCACCCGCCCCATGTAGTAGGCCAGATGCGCCGCCGAATCGCGGGCATAATCCTGCGCCGCCGTGCCATCGGCAAAACCCCCCAGATGGCGGACGAGATGGCGGGACGCCTGCGAAAACCCCAGCGGCCGTTCAACAGGTTCGGGCGGATCGACCAGCGTGATGCCCATGTAATCGGCCATCGCGCGGATCATCCAGCGGCTCGTGCCGACGCTGTAGTTAAGATAGGCGACGTAATCCTGTTCCGGCGCGCTGTCGAACATCAGCGGCCACATCAGAAAGCCGTTTACCGCGCAGAACCCGGCAGTGTGAAATTCGATCAGTGCGCGCGAAATGACATCGCCGCTCAATTCCTCGTAACGCGCGATCATCTGGGTGAGATCGCCGAGCGGCTCGGTTGAATCGCGCAACCGCATGCCCGCCAGTCCCGCCGCCGGATCACCCAGCGAGGACACCTCGAAATCGATAAGCCCGGT
Source organism: uncultured Sphingomonadales bacterium (assembly GCA_903911985.1). GTDB lineage: Bacteria > Pseudomonadota > Alphaproteobacteria > Sphingomonadales > Sphingomonadaceae > Novosphingobium. The sequence goes on along the minus strand of CAIWFP010000362.1, from coordinate 1,939 downwards.
CACCGCGCCGCTGTCGTCAAACAGGAACTGGCCGCCATCGTAATTGACGAAAGTCACCCGCGTGCGGTCCTGCGGAATGTGGCGATTGAGCCAGGCCCAGGCAAACTCCATCAGCGGCCACGCCCGCCCGCCGATCCGGTCGCGGAAAATCGCCTGCGACGGGGCATAGAGGTTCAGCGCGATTTCCCTTGGCGTGCGCGGCACCGGCAATCTGGCGGCGGCAAAGGCCTCGGGTGGCAGGCGGTGAACGTCGGCGACGATGCCGATGAAGCTTTCGCGCACCTGTGCCCGCAGCTGCGGGTCGGCAATCGTGCCGCTGTTGATGCGGCCCGGCAGCATATCCATCACGATGCACAGCGGATCGGGGATCATTCCGTGCACGCGCGGGGCGGGAATACCCGTGCGCTCGAACACATGGTGGATTTCCGCTTCCTGATACATGTCCACCGGCGAAATATAGGTGTCGCCGCGCGGCCCCCGCACATAGAGCGGCACCGGCGCACCGTCGCGCTCGGCCACGACATTCCAGCCCGGCCGCCAGCGGGGCTGGCGTTCGAACGCCGTGACCGGGCCGATGTTGGCGCTGAGCCAGTCATATACCTTGCGGTCGGTGGCGTCGGTGGGTGGCGGCACTGTCTGCGGAACCATTCGCGTTGCCCCCCCCTTGCGCGGCCCGCCGATATTACTGACATCAACCCGCAAATTGGCCGGGTTTTAGGCTGGCCGCACCGCGTCCGATGACGGCTCGCTGTTTGAATGGCAGAAATCACCGGCAAGCACGGCTTTGTCAATTCTTTCCGGGGTGGACGACGTCCAGTGCCCACCCGCCAGTGAAGGTCGGCTTGGCAAGGGGGTTGAACGGCACTTTCCGTCCGCACAGGTAAGGCTCAAAATCGGCGGGACGCGAGGCGCCACCGGTCGAGTGGTTGCACAATTGCTATTCTTGAGTCCTTCGACCAGATCCAGCAGAAAACTTGCCCGAATGGCCCGCGAATTCGGGTCACCAGCCTCGTGGCCAATGCCGGGGCTGCGGCAACCACCCCGCCGTTCGGCAGGTAACGCGGGCCCTAAAATCGCGACGGTGGGCAAGGGGCAAAGGCCGGACACGGCGACGAGGAGCACTGAGACATGGCGAGGCTTGCCGAACAGGGCTGCATCATAGCTGGCAGCGGTATTGTCCGCCCCTGCCCGCGCCAGATCGTCCCAACGCGCGGATATCTCGATATGGGCGATCTCAACCGCAAAATGGGTGTCACCGGCGGGGCAAATCCGGCCGGTAAGGCCGAGGCTCTCGCGGCATGACGCGGGCGGCTGCCATTGCGCCGGGCAAATGGGCGTTCATCGCGGGCGGTTCGGATGGTCTTGGGCTTGCCTTTGCCACCGATCTGGCGGGGCGGGGCATGAACTGCCTGCTGATCGCGCGGGGCCAAGACAAGCTGACCGAGGCGGCCGCAGCGGTCCGCGCGCTGGGGGTCGAGGCCCGCACGCTGGCGCTCGATCTGGGGGCGCCCGATGCGGTCGCCCGGATCGAGGCCGCCACCGCCGACCTGCCGCTGACGCTGGCGGTGTTCAACGCCGGAGCCGAGGCATCGGGCGCGCGCTTCGTGGAACAATCCTATGATCACTGGGCCGCGACGATCCAGCGCAACGTGCTGTTCCTGACCCAGGCCCTTCACCATTTCGGCCGCCGTCTGGTCGATGCTGGCGGCGGCGGGCTGATCGTGGTGGGGTCGGAAGCGGCTTTTGGCGGCGTCGCGCAATCGGGCATATACACCGCGACCAAGGGCTTCGCGCTCAACCTGTGCGAGGCGCTATGGGCCGAACTGACGCCGCGCGGGGTTGATGTGGTGATCTTGTTCAACTCTATGCCGATACGCTCGTCAACCCTTTCCTCGACTTCTTGCCTTAGCGTTTGCAACTCCTTATGCATGCCAAGGAG
>CAIWFP010000361.1 GCA_903911985.1 uncultured Sphingomonadales bacterium | reverse complement strand
GGCATGGGTCGCACCCCGATGATCGCGCCGCTGATCCGCGACTTCGTGCCGCTGGACCAGTTCATCACCTATGCCGAGGCCTGCCTTCGCGTTTACAACCGCTATGGCCGGCGCGACAACAAGTATAAGGCGCGTATCAAGATCCTCGTTCACGAACTGGGCGCGGCGGAATATACGCGTCAGGTGGAGGAGGAATTCGCCCACCTGCTCACGCTGAACATCGAACCGCCGCTGGCCGAGCTGGAGCGGATCAAGGGCTTCTTCGCCGATCCCGCCTTCGAGACCGGCCTGTCGGATAGTCTCGACGTATCCAACCCCGAATTTGCCGAATGGGTCGCCACCAACACCGCGCCGCACAAGGTGCCCGGCTATGCCATCGTCAGCATCAGCCTGAAGCCGGTTGGCGGCATCCCGGGTGACGCCACCGGCGAGCAGATCCGCCTGATGGGCGATCTCGCCCGCGAGCTGTCGTTCGATGAACTGCGCGTGACCCACACGCAGAACATCGTGCTGCCGCATGTGAAGAAGGCCGAGCTGTTCGGCCTGTGGAGCAAGCTGGTCGCCGCGGATCTGGCCAGCGCCAATATCGACCAGATCGGCGACATCATCGCCTGCCCGGGCCTCGATTATTGCAGCCTGGCCAATGCCCGCTCCATCCCCGTGGCGCAGAAGATCTCCGAACGCTTTGCGCAAACCGGCAAGGGCAAGACCATTGGCGAGCTGAAGCTGAAGATTTCGGGCTGCATCAACGCCTGCGGGCATCACCACGCCGGCCACATCGGCATTCTCGGCGTGGACCGCAAGGGCACCGAGAACTACCAGCTGTCGCTGGGTGGCAGCGAGGGCGCGGATTGCTCGCTGGGCACCATCACCGGCCCCGGCTTTGACGAGGACGGCATTGTTGGCGCGGTGGAAAAAGCCACCGACGTCTATCTGGCCCAAAAGCAGGACGGGGAACGCTTCCTCGACACCTATCGCCGCATCGGCATGGCACCGTTCAAGGAGGCGATCTATGGTTGATCAACATTTGCGTATGCGCAGCGACGAGCCTGTCGCCGACCCCGCCGTCACGGTGGATTCCTTTGCCCAGCAAACCAACGCTGTCGCCGTGCGGCTGGAGCCGGGCGATGATGCCCGCGATCTGCTGCCCTATCTCACCCGGCTGAAGCTGGTGGAAGTGAACTTCCCCGCCTTCACCGAGGGTCGCGGCTATTCCTCGGCACGCATTCTGCGCGAGGCCGGTTATGCGGGAGAATTGCGCGCGGTGGGCGATATCACCGTCGATCAGCTGGCAGCATTGCGGCGTTGCGGCTTCGACAGTTTTGCTCCCGAAGCGGCGCTGAACGAGGCTGATTCCCAGACGGCCCTTTCGCGCTGGGCCAATGTCTATCAGCAGGCTGCGGACGGGCTTGGCGCCGATGGCCGCACGCCAATCTGGACGCTGCGCAACGGACAATCGCGCTGAACAGCGCCAACAGGCAAACCATGAGCACATCACGCGCCGCGAACCGGCCCATAGACCGGATTTCCACCGCCCCCGCCTTCACCGAGGCGGACGCGGATGCGCTGAATTCGCGCTTCACCGGCGCCTCCACGCAGGAGCTGCTCGGCTCGGTGCTGCGCGAGGGACTGGTCGGCCGGGTGGCGGTGGTATCCAGCTTTGGCGCGGAAAGCGCGGTGCTGCTGCATCTGGTGGCCAGTATCGCACCGGCCACGCCCGTGCTGTTTCTCGATACGCGGCGCCACTTCCCCGAGACTTTGGCCTATCGCGACCTGCTGATCGAGCGCCTCGGGCTGACCGGCGTGCTGAACCTCACCCCGGATGCGGCGGTTCTGGAAGCCAGGGACGCTTCCAACCTTCGCTGGTCCTATGATCCGGATGGCTGCTGCGAGATCCGCAAGGTCGTTCCGCTGGCCGGCGCGCTGGCACATTTCGACGCCTCGATCACCGGGCGCAAGGGCTTCCAGTCCGACACGCGCGCGGGGCTGCCCCGGTTCGAGATCGACCACGCCGACACCGCTGGCCGCCTCAAGGTCAACCCTTTGGCCGACTGGAATTCGGACGACATCGCCGCCTATTTCGCCACCCACGACCTGCCCGCCCATCCGCTGGTGGCGCAGGGCTATCCCTCGATTGGCTGCTCGCCCTGCACCAGCAAGGTCGCGCCGGGCGAAGATCCCCGCGCGGGCCGCTGGCGTGGGTGGGACAAAACCGAATGCGGCATCCACGTGCCCGGACAGGACGATACCGAGGGCGATCTGCCGCCAGAATTCGATCCAGTTTTCTAAAGCCCGAGCCGCCTGGTATAGGTGACGAGCTAAAGCCAGCCCTCGCGCCGGTACCAGTCGGCGGTGGAACGCAGCCCCCCGCCGCTATCCACCTGCGGGGCCCATACTGTTGCGGGCACGCGCCCCTCGGCGCCCACCACCCAGTCCGGATGGGTCATATAGCCCACCCGGTCGAGGGTGAGCTTGGCCCGGCCCCCACGCAATTTGCCATCGACGCGCGCGGCCAGACGCATCAGCCATGCCGGCAGCCGCGCCACCCACACCCGTCGCCCCACGGCAGCACCGATAGCGCGGGCCATCTCGCCATGTTCCCAGCCGCCAGAGCGGCCGTCATCGGGCTCGAAGCAACGGAAGGTAACCTCCTCGCCTCCCGGGATCATCGCCAGCAGCAGCCGCGCAAAATCCGCCACATGGATCAAGGAGGTGCGCCCCCTCCCTCCATGCGTTGGAGCGGGAACCGGCACCACGCCCCATTGCGCCGCCTTGAACATGTCGAGCGTATCCCGGTCACCCGGCCCATAAATCCACGGCGGGCGCACGATGGTCCAGTCCAGCCCGCTGGCCTTCACCAGCATCTCGGCCCGGGCCTTGCTTTCGCCATAGCGCGACAGGGCGGGCTCGCGCGCGGATAGCGAGGAAACATAGATAAAGCGCGGCACCCCGGCGGCCCGCGCCGCCTCCAGCACCGCCAGCGTGCCCGAGACATTGCCAGCGACAAATTCGGCCGGATCGGGCGTGTTCACCACCCCCGCGACATGGATAGCCACCTCGGCGCCCAACATCATCTCGTCCAGCGCGTCGCGGTCGGCCAGGTCGCCCCTGATCCAGCTGACGCCATCGCGGCGCGGCTGGCCACGGCGGGTCAGCGCGTCGACCACCATGCCCTGTTCCAGCGCCAGATCGAGCAGCGCCTGTCCGACAAAACCGGTGGCACCGGTCAGCGCGATGCGCGCCTTTGCCCCCCGCCCCGCCTGCGTCACAGCAGCACGAGCTGATCGCGGTGTACGATGGCCGAACGCGGCGCATAACCCAGCAAGTCTGCGTGCTCGCTGGAATGATGGCCGATGAGAACCGCGCATTCCGTGGCATCATATTCGGAAAGGCCATGCGCCAGCACCGCCCCGCCCTCATCGCGAATGGCGACAGCATCGCCGCGCACAAACTGGCCTTCGGTGGCGACAATACCGCGCGCCAGCAGGCTCGAGCCCTGACGCAATGCCTTGGCCGCGCCCGCATCCACGGTCAGGGCCCCCTTCAGCCGCAAACGCCCGCCGAGCCATACCTTGCGGGCCGCCGCCCGCTTGGCCTTGGCCGCACGGGGCAGGAACAGCGTGCCTTCGCCCTCGTTCACCACCCGGGCGATGGGCGCCGGGTGCAGCCCGCTGCCAATGACCAGCGCGATACCGGCCAGTTCGGCAATTTCCGCCGCCTGCAATTTCGACGCCATGCCGCCAGAGCCCATGCCCGACGCGGACAGCGGGCTGGCCATGGCGCGGATATCGGGCGTAACGCCATGCACCACGCTCAGGCGCCGCGCCCCCGCTTCGCCCGGATGGCGGTCATAGAGGCCATCGACATCCGAGAGCAGCAGCACCGCATCGGCCCTCGCCGCCTGCGCCACGCGTGCCGCCAGCCGGTCGTTATCGCCAAAACGGATTTCCTCCGTCGCCACCGAATCATTCTCGTTGATCACCGGCACGGCCCCGGCATCCAGCAACCGCGCCAGCGTGGCGGTCACATTCAGATAGCGGCCTCGATCCTCCAGATCCTCCAGCGTGAGCAACAGCTGCGCCGCAGCGATGCCATGCGTCGCCAGCAACTCCGCCCACAGGCCCGACAGTGCGATCTGGCCGACAGCGGCGGCCGCCTGCGCATCCGCCAGAGAACCGCGCCCGCCCCTCTCCAGCCCCAGACGCCGAGCGCCCAGCGCAATCGCGCCGGAGCTGACGACAATTACCTGCTGTCCCCTGCCTTGCGCGGTGGCAATCTCGGCGACAAGCCCTGACAGCCATTCGCGCCGCACGCCCCCCCCACCCTCGGCGCCGTCCACCAGCAGCGACGAGCCCACCTTCACCACCAGTCGCGGGGTTTTGGCGGGGTCGGCAAGATCGGCGAGGGTGAGGATGGAGGAAGCCATGTTTGGGGCGTTAGGCGAAACTGGTGGGGATTGGAATATGGCAGGGAAAAGTCAGGGGGGAGGTTTTGAAGGGATAGATGCGAGGGACTCGTCCCTCGCGCTCCCATTACTGTCTTACTCAGCGCCTGTCCTGCCACCTAGCGCTGCCCGCGAAGCGGCTTGAATGCCCGCGCCGCTGCGGGCTGGCGCGTGCCCGGGGGGAGGCGCGAGGACGACAGGCATGGGAGCGCGAGGACCAACCGATTTACAAGGTAAATCGGCACATAAAGCGAGTCCCACGCATCTTCGCCTTGAACCTTCCCTTTCAGCCTACCTCATCACCCCAGCGGCGACCAGGGCTTGTCGTCCGTCTCCTCCCGCTCGCCAGCGGGGCGCTCGGTAACGGTGGCGGCGGGCAGATGGTCGATCACGGCGTTGAGCAGCGCGGTCATCCCCTTGCCGGTGGCGCCGGAGATGGGGAATACTTTCCTCACGCCTGCCGCCTTCAGCTCCTTGGTGAAGGACTTCACCAGTTCCTCATCAACGAGGTCGATCTTGTTGAGGGCGATGAGGCGCGGCTTTTCGTCGAGGCCGGAGCCATAGATGCTCAACTCTTCCTCGACGATTTCCAACGCCTCGACCGGATCAACGCCGTTGACGTCGATGAGATGGACCAGCACCCGGCAGCGTTCGATATGGCCGAGGAAGCGGTCGCCGATGCCCGCGCCATCCGCCGCGCCCGCGATGAGGCCGGGAATGTCGGCCAGCACGAATTCGCGCTCCTTGTGCCGCACCACGCCCAGCTGCGGGCGGGTGGTGGTGAAGGGATAATCCCCCACCTTGGCCTTGGTGTTCGATATCTGGTTGATAAAGGTGCTCTTGCCGGCATTGGGCAGGCCAACGAGCCCGACATCGGCCAGCAGCTTCAGCCGCAGCCACACCCACATTTCCTGCGCGGGCCAGCCGGGCCCATGCTGGCGCGGGGCGCGGTTGGTGCTGGTTTTATAGCTGGCATTGCCGCGCCCACCATCACCACCGCGCAACAATGTGACCCGCTGGCCCGCCTCGGTCAGGTCGAGCAGCACATTCTCGCGCTCGTCATCCAGCACCTGCGTGCCCACCGGCACATGGACGACCAGATCGTCGCCGCCCGCGCCGGTGCGGTTCTTGCCCATGCCGCCACTGCCGCGCGGGGCTTTGAAATGCTGGCTATAACGGAAGTCGATCAGCGTGTTCAGCCCGGCCACCGCCTCGAAGATGATGTCGCCGCCCTTGCCGCCATTGCCGCCATCGGGGCCGCCATATTCGACATACATCTCGCGGCGAAAGCTCACCGCCCCCGGGCCGCCGGCGCCGGAGCGGAGATATACCTTGGCTTGATCGAGAAAATGCATGTCTGGGCGGCCTCTTTGGTGCGGGCATCTGCCCAACCCGGTCAACGCCTACATAATTCGTGCAGTGGAGTGGTGGAGCCTAGGAGGATCGAACTCCTGACCTCGTCATTGCGAACGACGCGCTCTCCCAGCTGAGCTAAGGCCCCGTTCCACTGCGCCCGGCGCTCTAACCGTCGGAAGGGGGCCTCTTAGCGGGAAGCCCGCGCCAACGGAAGGGGGAAAATCGCCTTTTTCATCGCACCCGAAATAGGGCGCCCGCTTGGCGCCGCAAAGGGGGCACGAGACGGGCGGTTCTCGCGAAGGCACGGAACGGGCCGCGCCAAAGCTGACACAGCCCGTTCCATCTTATCGTCGTCACATCGTGAAAAGCTGAAAACCGGTTCCCGCTTTTCAGCACAATACTCCAGCGGCGCCGGGCCCTAGCGGCGCTGGTCACCCATGAAGCGCAGCAGGAACAGGAACAGGTTGATGAAATCGAGATAGAGGGTCAGCGCGCCCTGTATGGCCACCTTGCTGGCGAATTCGCCGCGACCAAGCTGATAATACTGCACCTTCAGGCGCTGCGTGTCATAGGCGGTGAGTCCGGCGAAAATCAGCACGCCCAGCAGCGAAATGATCGGATTGAGGTGCAGCGAGGGCACAAAGGCGCTGATCAGCATAGTGATGATCAGCCCCCAAAGACCCATGATGAGGAACGAGCCAAAGCCCGAGAGATCCTTCTTCGTGGTATAACCCACCAGGCTCAGGCCGGCAAAGGAACCAGCCGTGGCAAAGAAGGTCGCCGCGACCGACTGGCCGGTATAGACCAGCAGCACCGAGGCCAGCGAAATGCCCATCACCGCACAGAACGCCCAGAACAAAGCCTGCATGGTGGAGACCCGCATGCGGGCGAAGCCGATGTTCATCGCCAGAATGAAGCCGAAGGGGGCCAGAATAACCAGCCAGCGCAGCGGCGAGACCAGCAGGGCAATCGCCAGCGGATTATGCGCCTCCACCAAACGGGCCACCACCATCGCCACAATGCCCGAGAGCAGCACGCCCGAGGCCATGTAGTTATAGATCGACAGCATATATTGGCGCAGGCCAGCGTCCATTGCGGCATCGCCATAGCCCTGTACGCGTGGCGACGCGCCAAAGCCCGAACCGGGCTGGGGGTCGTTCCAGTTGGCCATTGCTCAAAACTCCTGTTGCGGTGCCGCCAAAGAGCGGCCCTCCCGTGCCGGACAATATCGGTGTGATCGCCCGCGCTTTCAAGCGAAACCGCATCGGCATCCGGTAATTTATCTGGCCGTGCCCCAATAGGCGCTCCGGGCTTAGCGCGAGCTGAACGCCATGCGGCAAAAGGCCGCGTTTGAGCCGGGCCTACCGGGGGGGAACAGACCTTACGGCAAGCCTACTTGCCCGACGATCCGCGCGCAGCGGCCGCCATTTCGACGCTACGGTCGCGCGCGGCGGAGAGGGTGGCGGCGATGAGGCGGGTGATAGCGCCATCCTCGTCCAGCACTTTCAGCCCCGCCTCGGTGGTGCCGCCCGGGCTGGCGACGCGGCGGGCGAGTTCTGCCGGGGCGTGTTCGCTGGCGGCGGCGAGGGCGGCGGCGCCCTCCACCGTGGCCAGCGCCAGACGCAGTGCTTGCTCTGCGGGCAGGCCGATCTCCGCCCCGCCCCGCGCCAGCGCGTCGATAAAGCGATAGACAAAGGCCGGGCCCGAGCCGCCCAGCGCGGTGACGGCATCCATCAGCCCCTCGCCCGCCAGCCATTCGGGCGTGCCGAGGGGGGCGAGCAGGGCGGTGACCCGGGCCCTGGCGGCATCATCGAGGCCGATCCCGGCCAGCCCCATCGGGCTCTTGCCAATGGCGGCGGCAAGGTTGGGCATAATGCGGACCACGCCCCCGGCGCCGGGGAACCGCGTGGAAAGGCTTGCCAGTTCCACCCCGGCAAGGATGGACAGCAGCACCGTGCCCGGCCCCACCAGCGGCGCGAGTTGCGGCGCCACAGCATCCAGCATTTGCGGCTTCACCCCCAGCAGGATGGCATCAAAGGGCTCACCGCCGCACGCCGCCACATCGCGCAGCAGGCGCACACCCGCAGGGGCCTCGGCCAGTATCGGATCAACAATGGTAAACCGCGCAGCCTCCAGCCCGCCGCGCAGCCAACCGGCGAGCATCGCCCCGCCCATATTGCCACAGCCGAGGATCAGCAGGCGCGCAGGCCGAATGGATGTGCTCATCTCAGGCTTCCCCGGCGGCATCGACCAGCGCGGCGGCCAGAGCGTCGGCCGGCGATTTATCGCCCCACAGGATGAACTGGAAGGCGGGGTAAAAGCGGTCGCATTCTTCCACTGCCAGCTCGATCACCGTCTGCGCCTGAGCGATGGACAGCAGCCCCTCGTCGCCCAGCATCAGCCCGTGGCGATAGAGCAGCACCGAGCCGTTCGACCAGATATCGAAATGGCCCAGCCACAGCTGCTCGTTGACCATGCCCAGCACCTCGAACATGGCGGCGCGCTTGTCCTCGCCGACGCGAATGTCCGGCAGGCACAGCAGTTGCAGCACATTGTCTTCCGATCGCCAGATGCCGCGCAGCTGATAATTGGCCCAGCTGCCCTGCACCTGCCCCGAAATCTCGTCGTCCGAGACGAATTCATAGGGCCATCCGCGCGCGTCGAACAGCGAGGCCAGCATATCCACGGGGGCCGCGTCATCCTGTCGCCCAATTTCACTATGCCCTGCGCGCATCATCAAAACCTTGATCCAATAGTGGTTCGCCCAGATGCGTCCGCACAGGCACGCCCGACAAGGATGGCGCCGCTCAGCCCTGCGTATAACTGCATAAGCCTGTTAACAGCCTGTGGAAAAGAGGGGGAAAGCGCCATCCGGCCATCATGCCCCGCACCCAAAATGGCGAAATTCCGCAAATCGGGAAACAGGCCCGGCGGTCATCCGCCATGCCGGGCTGACCCGATCAGCGGGCATCAAGCGGATCCACCACCTGCCCGGTCGGGCTGGTCCACACAAACACGCCATCATGCCCGGCCTTGCGCAGCTTCTGGACGAAGGTCTCGGCGGCATCCTGCGTGTCGAACGGGCCGGTGAGCAGGCGATTGGTGCGCACCCAGCCGGTCACAAACGGCTTGCGATGGGCAAACAGTTCGGGGTCATCCCGGTTAAGCCGGTGCCAGTCGAAACCGAGGCGATCGGTATCGCGGCCAACGCCCAGTTCCACCCAGATGCGGCTGGGATGCGCGGGCGGCGGCGGGGGCTTGGGCGCCGCCCTGGGCGCGGGCCGGGCCGGGGCGATCTTGCGAATATCGACAGCGCCGGGGGCTGGCTCGAACACCGGAGCATCCTCGCCCATGGAGGCAAAGGCGTCAGCAAAATTGATCCGTCGCCGCGTGGGCGGTTTGGGCGCCGCGGGAGGGGCTGGCGGCACCGGGGCCGCTTCGGCGGCTGGCGCCCGTGTGCCGACGGGCTGGACAACCGGCACAGATACCGGCGAAGGGGGCGGCGCATATGTGGTGGTTGCGCCACCCGCCCCGTCAGCCGGGCGCGGCTCGTTTTCCACCGGGCCATAGGGACGCACAGGCGTTGTGGTCTGGGCCAGCGCGGGTGCGGGCCTCTGCACGGCCGGGAGCACACTTGCCGGCGCGGCCGGTGGTCCACTGACCGCCTCCTCGCGCGAGGGGGCGGGTTCGGGCGGCGACGGATTGGCCGGCGCCGGCGTCGCGGTACGGATGCGGGAGCGATCAGCGCCATGGGCCTTGCCACGCGCCGCCTGGGCATTGCCCACCGGGGCCAGAGCCAGCTCCACAGGCGGGTTGTGCAGATGATGCTCGGCGGCATATTGGGCGATGCGCGGATCATCCACGCCAATATCGGCCGCATGCGGAAACTCGCCAAGATTGGCGGCGGCGGCCTGCTGGGCGGGGGTCAGCTTGCGCATATAGCGCAGATAGGGCGCGATGGCCGTGGCCAGTTCCGGCGGCATACTCGCCTGCACCACCGCCACCGCCTCATCCTCATGACCCAGAATGGCCAGCGCGAAGGCCTGTGTGCGGGTGGCGGCGCGGTCTGCCGTTTCAAGCAGGGGGCGCAGCGCCGCATCGGAACCGGCGCGGTCCCCGGCGATGGCGCAGCTCAGCACCAGCCGGCGCGACGCCTCGGTATCGGTACCCGTGGCAAGAGCGCGCCGATAATAGGTCTGGGCATTGCGGTTGTCGCCCACCAGATCATAGGCCAGACCCCGATCGGCAACGTCGGCCGTGGTCAGCGCGCCACCGGTATCGGCCATGTCGAACAGGGGCAGCGCCGCCAACGGGTCCCGGGCGCGGACCTGGGATACCGCCAGTCCGGCGAGCACTTTCGGCGTGGCCGGGGCCAGCTTGTCCGCCCGGGAGAAGAAGCCAACCGCGGCGTCCGTATCGCCCAGCGCCAGCGCCGCTCGTCCAGCGGCAACCAGCGCGTCGATATCCTTGGGGTTGCGCGCCAGCCGGGCCAGCGCCGCATCCAGCGCCTGCGCCTTGCTGTTCGCCGGGGTTCCGGCCTGGGTGGCGCCCTGAACGCTCTGGCTCTGGGCCGCCGCAGTTAAGGGCGCGAGCGCGAGCAACGGCAGGCACAGTGCCAGACTGACCATACGCCCGCTATCGCCCACACCAAGGGTGGACAGCCTCAAACTCGCAACCATGCTCATATCACCTGCCACCGACCGGCCAATGGCCCGCGCTACTGATTGTTCTGGCGACCGAGAAAGCGCGGAATATTGACCGAACCGTGGTCATCCTCTTCCTCGTGAGGGGCCTGTCGGCGACCGGTGAGGTTGGCCATCCGCTCAAACAGGGTGCCACCGCGATGGGCATCATCCGCCACTGGCGCCTCGGCCGCCAGATGATGCGTCTCCAACGGCAAAGGCTCAGCCGCCGCGACCGGACGATGTCCGGCGAAAGGATCGACCGGTGGCACATGGCCTGCCGGTTCATCGACAATGCCCTGCGCGTCGAGCAACAGCTCTCCCGGCGCGGTCTCATGCTCCGCGCCCAGTTCCAGCGCGTCATCAAAACCGGCGGCAGGCTGGCTGGCGGGGGCAGAAACCGCCGGGGCAGGCGTCGCGGAAGGCGGCGGGGCGGAAGGCGGCGGGGCGGCGGCCGGCGCCTGCTCAAGCTGGGGCGGCGCGACCGGCGCGACCGGGGGCGTATGCTCCGGCGCGGGTGGCACCATCGCGGCCCGCTCGAACGAACGCTCGGCGGCGGGCGCGGG
>CAIWFP010000360.1 GCA_903911985.1 uncultured Sphingomonadales bacterium | reverse complement strand
TACCTGCACTTCGGAGAGGCGATAGGTGCCGCCGGACTGCTCGGCGTCGGGCTCGATGGCCTCCACCAGACGGATATATTGCGCGATTTCGCCAATCGGCCACTCACGGGCAAGCAAGGCGGCGCGGGCGGCAGCCGGGTTGGGCGCGCCACGGATGATCTTCACCACCTCGTCGAGATTGGTGACGGCAATGACCAGACCCAGCAAGACATGCGCCCGGTCGCGCGCCTTGTTCAGCTCGAACTTGGTGCGGCGGGTAATCACCTCCTCGCGGAAGGTGATGAAGGCGCTGATGATGTCGCGCAGGCCCAGCACCTCTGGCCGCCCGCCGCGAATGGCCAGCATATTGGCGGGGAAGCTCGATTGGGCGGGCGTGTTGCGCCACAGCTGGTTCAGCACCACCTCGGGCGTCGCGTCGCGCTTCAGCTCGATGACCACGCGGACGCCAAGGCGGCTAGATTCGTCGCGGATATCGGAGATGCCCTCGATCCGCTTGTCCTTGGCGGCCTCGGCGATTTTCTCGACCAGACCGTTCTTGCCCACCTGATAGGGGATGGCGGTGAGGACGATCGAACGCTTGTCGCCGCGCCCTTCCTCGATCTCGTGACGGGCCCGCATGATGATGCTGCCGCGCCCGGTCATATAGGCGGAACGCGCCCCCGCCGTGCCGAGAATGAGCGGCGCGGTGGGGAAATCCGGCGCCGGGATGATAGCCATCAGCTCTTCAGAGGTGATCGCGGGGTTTTCCATATAGGCAAGGCAGCCGTCGATCACCTCGCCCAGATTATGCGGCGGAATGTTGGTGGCCATGCCGACGGCGATACCGCCCGCGCCATTGACCAGCAGGTTGGGATAGCGCGCGGGCAGCACCGTCGGCTCCTGACGGCTGCCGTCGTAGTTCTCGGTGAAATTCACCGTGTCCTTGTCGAGATCCTCAAGCAGGCCCAGCGCCGCGCGCGCCAGCCGCGCCTCGGTATAGCGCATGGAGGCTGGCGGATCGGGGTCCATGCTGCCGAAGTTGCCTTGCCCATCGATCAGCGGCAGGCGCATCGACCAGTCCTGGGTCATGCGGGCTAGCGCGTCGTAAATCGCGCTGTCGCCATGGGGGTGATAGTTACCCATAACGTCGCCGACGATCTTGGCCGATTTGCGATAGGGCCGCCCGGGGACAAAGCCGCCTTCCTGAGAGGCGAACAGAATACGCCGGTGCACCGGCTTCAAGCCATCGCGCACGTCGGGCAGGGCGCGGGCCACGATCACGCTCATCGCGTAATCGAGGTAGCTGGCCTTCATCTCATCGACGATGTCGATGCGCGTATATTCGCCGGAGGGGCCGCCAGAGGGGCCGGGTGTGTCAATCTGGATGATGTCGTCGCTCACGCGTGTTGTTCTTGTCTTTGCGTTCGGGGAAATTGGGTGTTCGGGCAAATAGGCATTAAGTCAAAGCAAGGCTCTAGGCCATGCTTGCAGGCATAGCCAGCCGCAGGTGGCTCCGGTGGGGGC
>CAIWFP010000359.1 GCA_903911985.1 uncultured Sphingomonadales bacterium | reverse complement strand
GCTTAGCGGAAAGGGGAAGGGTGCGAAGCGTAAGGTGCGAGGGACTCGGCCCTCGCGCTCCCATTAATGTCTGCGTCGTGTGCCGCTCACCCTTGGCGCAAGCCCTCCGCGCCGCAGGCTGTTAAAGCCGCTTCGCGGCAAGGCACAACGCTGATGCGCCGCACCACAAAAATGTAATGGGAGCGCGAGGGGGTAACCCCCTTGCACCTACCCCTTCATCTCTAACCCTATCTGAAACCCCTAAATCAATGCCCCGCCTGCTCCCCGCGCTCCAACCCGGAGGCGGCGAGCTGCGCGTCAATCTGGGCCAACAGCCGGTCAAGCCCCGCCTGATCCGAACTCTCGGCCCGCGCCACCAGCACGTCCTGCGTGTTGGAGGCGCGCAGCAGCCACCAGCCATCTGCGGTGGAAACCCGCACGCCGTCGGTGGCATCCACATCGGCGCCGCTGGCCGACAGCCGCTCCTTCACCTCGCCCACCACGGCGAACTTGCGGCTTTCGTCTACCTGAAAGCGCAGCTCGGGCGTGTTCACCAGCGGCGGCATGGCCCCGCGCAGTTCTGTCACGCTTTTGCCCAGCCGGGCCGAGGCGGCAATGAGGCGCACCGCGGCATAGAGCGCGTCGTCAAATCCGAAGTAATCATGGGCGAAGAACACATGGCCGCTCATTTCGCCGGCCAGCGGCGCCCCTGTTTCCTTCATTTTGGATTTAATCAGGCTGTGCCCGGTGTTCCACATCAGCGGCTTGCCGCCATGCTCGCGCACATGATCAAACAACGCCTGTGACGCCTTAACATCGGCGATAATCATGGCGCCGGGCACCAGTTTCAGCAGATCCTTGGCATAGATCATCAGCAGCTGGTCGCCCCAGATAATCCGCCCCTGCCCATCGATGGCGCCAATACGGTCGCCATC
The DNA here is from genome assembly GCA_903911985.1 of uncultured Sphingomonadales bacterium. Taxonomy (GTDB): domain Bacteria; phylum Pseudomonadota; class Alphaproteobacteria; order Sphingomonadales; family Sphingomonadaceae; genus Novosphingobium. Next base: position 6,193 of record CAIWFP010000359.1, on the reverse strand, counting down.
GCCGTCGAAAGCCACGCCAAAATCGAGCTTCTTCTCCGCGACCAACCTACGCAAATCTGCGAGGTTTTTCTCCTCGGTTGGATCAGGATGGTGGTTCGGGAAATGTCCGTCGACGTCAGTGAACAGCAGATGATGCTCGCCCGGCAACAGCTTGGTCAACGCCTCGAGCGCGGGGCCAGCGGCGCCATTGCCCGCATCCCAGCCGATCCGCAGGGTCGAAAGCTTCTCCCTATCGAGACCAGCCAGCCCCTCGGTCAGCCTTGCGATATAGGCGGTGAGGACCTCGCGATGCTCGCTGCCGCCGCGGGGGCCTGCGGCCTCGCCGGTGAGCCAGCTGCCTTCGCGGGCGATTTCCCCGAGCTTTTGAATGTCGGCGCCGAAGAAGGGCCGCCCCCGAAATACTATCTTGAAGCCATTATAATTGGCGGGATTGTGGCTGCCAGTTATCTGAATGCCGCCATGCACATCCTCGGCTGAGGCTTCCGCGTAGTACAGCATCGGCGTGGGGCCCATGCCCACCCGCACGGCATAAATGCCGACATCGTTCAGCCCCTCGACCAGCGCCTCTTCCAGCATCGGCGAGGAAAGCCGCCCGTCGTAACCCACGGCCACCCTTGTGCCGCCATCCGCCCGCAGCAGCGTGCCATAGGCCCGGCCAATAGCGCGGGCATCTTGTGCACCCAACGTTTCGCCGATGATCCCGCGAATATCATATTCACGCAGAACGGTGGAATGGAACGAATGGGTCATGACTACTCCTTGTTGCGCCCACCCAGTTCGGCAAGCAGCAGGTCTCGCGCGGCGTTGGCCTCGTGCACCAGACTTTCCGTCCCGCCGCGATCGGGATGAACGCGGACAATCAGGCGTCGGTGCGCATCGACGATATCGCTGCGGCTGGCACGATCGTCCACCCCCAAAAGCATCCGAGCCTGAGCCGATGCCGGGTTGCGCGGCCGCAAATCCAGCATCTGCCAGGGCCAACGCCCGCAAGCCGCCTTTACCGCCAGGGAGATAAGAAATAGTGACAGGATCAGCCGCGACATTATTTACCCCCCGACAGGCGCGCTTAAACGCTCTGGCGCTTATTCGCCGCGCCCGCATCGGCGCTGGTGGCGGGTTGCGTCAAATGGGCGGGCATCGGCAGGTTCAACCCGGCCAGCATGGCCCGCAATTCCTGACGGGCGACCAGATGGCTGGTGCCCAACTCGCCCAGATGCCCCTTGTCCAGCAGGGTCAGGCCCGCCGGAAAAAGCTCGCGATAAATCACGCGCTCGGAAAGGCCGCTGGCCACGCGAAAGCCAGCACGCCGGGCCAGTTCGGCGAGAGCACTTTCAAGCCTGCGCATGTTGCGCGCCTCGATGTGCTGGGTGCGGTTGCGCACCACCACCCAATCCATCTCGCGGCGGCGCCCTGTTGCGGCCCCGCCCTGTCCGTCGTCGCGCAGAGTGTTCATCGCCCGCTTCTTGCGCGCTTCCCAGATCAGCTCGGCATAGAACGACAGGCGCCGGACCTTGAAAGTATCGGCATCGACCTGCCCGATGAGGTCGAAATCAACGAAGGAATCGTTCAGCGGCGTGACCAGCGTATCGGCGCTGATGGCAATGTGGCGGGCAAATTCATCGTCGCGGCCCGGCGTGTCGATGATGAGGAAATCGGCCCCCTCGCCCAGCGCGCCGCACATGGCGTCCAGCTCTCCCACTGTCGTGCCCTTGAACACATCGAAACGCGCGCAAGGCAGGGCAATGTCGCGTTTGCGCAGGGTTTCCGCGCGGTTTTCGAAGTAGCGGTGCAGCGTGCGCTGGCGCGGATCGAGATCAATCGCCGCGACCTTCGCCCCCTGATGCGCCAGCGCAATGGCCACATGAACCGCGGTGGTGGACTTACCCGTGCCACCCTTCTCATTGGCGAAGACGATGCGATGCGCAGCCGTGGAAGTGTTAGCGTCAGGGGTCACAACTGGGCTCGCATGCAAAATCCGATATGCTGCCGGCCGATAATATGGTGGCCGGTATTGATGGCGGATGGGCACCGATCTAGTGACGTCAGGCCCCCCTGTCGGGGCCGGTTTTATCGAAGGGGCAAGATCCGTGCAAACCCTCAATCAGCTTTCTGCCCTGCGTGATTATCTTTCCCCCTTGCGGCAGGATGGGGCACTAGCTCTGGTGCCGACCATGGGCGCGCTGCACGAGGGCCACCTGTCGCTGGTGCGCGAGGCCCACGCCCGCGCGGCGCATGTGGTGGTGTCGATCTTCGTCAACCCGCGCCAGTTTGGCGCCAATGAGGATCTGGACGCATACCCCCGCCAACTGGCCCGCGATGCGGCGCTGCTCGCGGGCGAGGGCGTCTCGGTGCTCTGGGCCCCCACGGCCGAGGCGATGTATCCATCAGGCTATGCCACCAATGTCTCGGTGAGCGGGGTGAGCGAAGGCCTGTGCGGCGGGGCAAGGCCCGGTCATTTTGACGGCGTGGCCACGGTGGTCGCCAAATTGTTCAATCAGGTGCAGCCCGATATCGCCCTGTTCGGTGAAAAGGACTGGCAGCAGCTGGCCGTGATTCGCCGCATGGCCCGCGACCTTGATTTCACCCGCCCCCATGTCACCGCCATTCTCGGGGTGGAGACGATGCGCGAGCCCGACGGTCTGGCGATGAGCAGCCGCAACGCCTATCTCACCGCATCGCAGCGCGCCGCCGCCGTCGCCCTGCCCCGGGCAATGCGCCAGGCCATAGCGCGGATCGAGGATGGCGAACCTGCCGCCCCGGCACTGGCCGAGCTGGAGAGCGCGGTAATCTCCGCCGGTTTCGCCTCGGTGGATTACGCCGAATTGCGCGACGCCGACACCTTGGCTCCCATGCCGGCGGCGGGCAGCACCCCGGGGCGGCTGATCGTGGCCGCGCGCATCGGCAAGGCGCGGCTTATCGACAATATGGCCGTGGCACCGGTTTAGCCGCCCGCTAGGCAGGCCTCGCCAAAGACCGCCATCCACGCGGCGCCCACCTCCGTGCGGGCGCCAGCCAGCTTTGCGATAACCGCATCCCAGTCATCACACCCACACGCCCGGGCCAGAGCCTCGCAGGCGGACGGTGAGGGAACCGCGCAATCCGGCGCCAGCAACCGGGCCGCCACAAGCAGTCGCGAGAGGAAGGCGAAGGCCCCGCCCATCGCCGGGGGCAAAAGCCCCTCAGCCACCAGTGCATCCAGCGCGAGGCTCAGCTCGGGGTTGAAGGCAACCCCCTCGCGCAATTGCAGATAATGGATGAGAAACTCGGCATCGACCAGACCACCCCGCGCCAGCTTCACATCCAGCTCCCCCTTGGGGTGCTTGTGGGTCGCCATGCGCTCGCGCATTTCCAGCACATCGGCGCGCAGCTTGGCGCCATCGCGCGGACGGGCCAAAACCGGACCGATCACCCCGGCCACAGCCTCGCGCGCCGCCTCGGAGCCAAACACCACCCGCGCCCTCGCCAGTGCCATATGTTCCCATGCCCAGGCCTCCTCCCGCTGATAGCGGCCAAAGCTGGTGAGGCTGGCGGCCAGTGGCCCCTGCGTGCCTTGTGGCCGCAGCCTTGTATCGACCTCATAGAGCGCGCCCTCGGCGGTCGGCACAGAAAGCGCCGCGCTGATCCTTTGCGCCAGACGGTTGAAATAGAGCGTCGCGCCCAATGGCCGGGCGCCATCCGATTCGGCGGAAAAATCGCCGGTGAACAGATAGACGAGGTCGAGATCGGAAGCATGGGTCAGGCTGCCTCCGCCAAGCCGCCCGAGCCCGACAACAACCAGCTCGCCACCGGGCACCCTGCCATGCGCGGCCTCGAATGTCGCCACGGTCGCCCGCCCCAGCACCCCCAGCGCCGCCTCCGCCACCCGGGCAAGCGCGGCGGCAATCGCCAGCGGATCATGCGAGCCCTCGATCAGCTGCACACCAAGGGTAAAGCGCCACTCGCCAACCTTGCGGCGAACACGGTCGAGCAGGCGCTCGTAATCATCGTCGCTCTCGCCCGAAGTCAGCTCCAGCTCGAGATCGGGCACGGAACCGGGCAGATCAAAGGCCGTGCTATCCACCAGGGCATCGAGCAGATCCGCGCGGAGCGCCAGAGCATCGGCCAGCGGCGGGGCGAGCCCGAGAATCCGCACCAGAACCTCCAGCAGGGCCGGACGCGCCTCCAGCAGGCGAAACAGGTTCACCCCGCTTGGCAGCCGGGCCAGCATCTGTTCCCAGCGGGTAATGGCGCGGATGGGCTCCGGCACCCGGGCAAAGGCGCCGAGCAGCGCGGGCAGGATGGCCTCAAACGCGGTCAGGGCCGCATCGCTGCGCAGGCAGCGCAAACGGCCATCACGCCAACCGCCGATCCGCGCCGCCAGCGCCTGTGGATCCTCAAACCCAAGCCGCGCCAGTTCTCCGGCCAGCGCCCCATCGCCAGCGGCATCGCGATCCTGCGGCCCGGTGCCCCCCGACATGCCCACCACCGTTTCACCACCCATGCTGGCAGTGATCAGCCGGTCATAGCGTTCGCCGACCATGGCGGTAATCCGTGTGAGATCAGCCACCAGCGCCGCGCCGCTTTCCATCCCATCCAACCGGGCAACCGCCTCTAGCGCCTCCGGATTGATGGGCAGGGAATGGGTTTGCAGGTCGCTGACCATTTGCAACCGGTGCTCCACCATGCGCAGCCGGTCATAGGCCTCGCCCAGCATCACCGCGTCCCCGGCATCAATCAGCCCGGCGGTGGCAAGTGCATCGAGACTGGCGCGCGTGCCCCGCACCCGCAATTCCGGGTGGCGCCCGCCATGAATCAGCTGATGGGTCTGGGCAAAAAATTCCACCTCGCGAATGCCGCCGCGTCCCCGTTTCAGGTCGAAGCCCGGGCCCGGAACCGCCACCTTGCCATGGGTGGCGCGAATGCGGCGGGTCAGGCGACCAATCTCGGCAATCGCCCCGAAGTCGAGGCTCTTGCGCCATACGAAAGGGCGGATTTGCGCCAAAAACCGCTCGCCCATGGCCACATCGCCCGCGGCGGAGCGCGCCCGGATGAACGCGGCCCGCTCCCAGGTCAGGGCCAGCGATTCATAATGGGTCAGCGCCGCATTCAGCGAGATGGCCAGCGGGCTGATTTCCGAGGCTGGCCGCAGGCGCAGATCCACCCGGAAAACATAGCCCTCGGCGTCCACTTGCGAGAGCAGGCGCATCAGCGCGCGGGCAACATGTTGCGCCGCCTCGCCGGGATCATCGCGTGAATTACGCGGCAGCCGGGCGGGATCGAACAGCAGGATGGGGTCGATATCCGACGAATAGTTGAGCTCCCTTGCCCCCTGCTTGCCCAGCGCGAGGGCCACAAAGCCCGACGGCTCCGCACCCGGCGCGCGTTCGGCGATGGCGTGGGTTATCGCCGCATTGAGTGCTTGGTCGGCAAGATCCGAGAGCGCGGCGGTAACGCGCAGCAGCGGAAAGGCGCCAGCGAGATCGCCAATGGCCAGTGCCAGCGCGCTCGCCCGTTTTTGCCGCCGCAGCATGGCGCCAAGGTCTGGTGCGCCCTCGCCCGCACGCTTCGCCCATGCCAGCGCCCCCTCTCCATCCCCTGCGGCCAGCAGGCCGACGAGATCGGGAAAGCGCGCCATTTCGCGCGCGAGATAGGGCGCGCTGGCCTCGGCCCGCGCCAGAGCCCCTGTCCAGTCCAACTCGGTCATCGCTTATGGATGCGCGTTCGGCCCGCCAACCGCAAGCGCCATGCGCCACCGAGCTTGACCCTTCTGGCCTGGGTGAAGGGCGGGGAGACGATCAATCAATGGGGCGCTGCCTTGAAAAACCGGGAATCGCATGCTTGGAAGCGCGCCATTAACGAACTATGCGTAGTATACCTCGAAGTCCGACACGCTGATCGACCTGCGGCTCATGGAAAAGTCATAGTCGCATGTCACAAAAGGGCCTGGAGGCAAATATATGGCCTCCAAGCCCTTTCGCCAAAGGGACGGAATTGGTGGGATAGCGATATCGGCGGTCGACGCTTCCGAATCAAACCCCAGCCTTAGGCACGTTTTCGCAAAGCTCGCTGGCTGTCGGCTTTTGTCGAAGTCCGCAGCCCGGGTGCCGCCGGGAATCTGACACGGGAATTGGTATCATGCGTTATGCGAGCCTCAGACTGAGTCAATCCGCCAGCGCGCTTGCGCTTCTTGTCGCCTCTGCCGCCCCGGTTTATG
>CAIWFP010000358.1 GCA_903911985.1 uncultured Sphingomonadales bacterium | reverse complement strand
CGCGCGGAAAGGGTGGCGATGCGCTCCAGCACGGGCTCGTCGCGCCACACGGCAAGGTTGGCCACGGCCGCCGCGCAGGCGATGGGGTTGGCGGTGTAGCTTGAGGAATGGAAGAAGGTTTTCGACCGGTCGGTGGAGTAATGCGCGTCATAGACCGCCTCGCTGGCCATGGTGACGGCCAGCGGCACGGCCCCGCCGGTGAGCCCCTTGGCGAGGCACACTATGTCGGGCACCACGCCCGCCTGTGAGCAGGCCAGCAGGCTGCCGGTGCGGCCCCAGCCGGTCATCACCTCGTCGGCGATGAACAGCACGCCATGGGCCCGGCAGATGGCGTGCATCTGCGCCAGCACTTGCGCCGGATAGAACAGCATGCCGCCAGAACCCAGCACCAGCGGCTCGACGATGAAGGCGGCGGGGCGTTCGGCCAGGTCCTTGGGGCAGCAGGCCTTTTCCAGCGCATCCAGCGTGGCCTGTTCGGCGCCCGGGGCGGGAAAGGGAATGGTGCCCACATCGAACAGCAGGGGGGCATAGGCGGTATTGAACACGCCCCTTGCGCCCACGCTCATCGCGCCGATGGTGTCGCCATGATAGGAATGTTCCAGCACCAGCAGGCGGTGGCGGGGTTCCTGTTTGTTACCCCAATAGCCCAGCGCCATTTTCAGCGCGACCTCGACGGCGGTGGAGCCGGAATCGGAATAGAACACATAGGGTAGTGGGTTGGGGGGCAGAGCCGATTCATCGCCCAGTTCCGCGCCGATCATCGCCACCAGTTCGGCGGCAAGGCGTTCGGCGGGTTCGTGGGTCCAGCCGGCAAAGATCAGCTGGTCGAGGCGGCTGGCCTGCTCGCGGATGGCGGCGACGATGGGTGGATAGCAGTGGCCATGCGTCGTCACCCACCAGCTGGAAGTGGCATCCACCACGCGGGCGCCATCGGCGGTGTGGAGAATGGCCCCTTCGGCATGGGTGACCAGTGGGGTCGGCTCGCCAAGCCCGTGCTGGGTGAAGGGGTGCCATACGGGAGAGCGGGTCACAGCAGGGCCTCCAGATCGAAGCTGGCCATGGCCTTGGCGAGGGTGGCGGGGGTCAGCGGGCTCAGCCAGCCGAGGTGGCCGAGGATGCGGATGTTTCCGTGGTGCGCGATGGCCGCCATGCTGGCCAGTTCCGCCGTCGATTTTGGCGCCGATTTTGGCGCCGATGGCACGGCGTCCACGAAGGCCACACCCGCCACGGCAATGCCGCGCGCGCGCAGGGCCTCCAGACTCAGCAGCGTGTGGTTGATGGTGCCAAGCGTCGTGCGCGCGGCCAGCACCACCGGCAGGCCCCAGCCCACAAACATGTCGGCGAACAGCAGATCATCACCCAGCGGCACCAGCACCCCGCCCGCACCCTCCACCACCAGCGGCGTATCGCCCAGGGGCAGGGCAAGGCGCAGCGGGTCGATGGTCACGCCATCCAGCGTGGCGGCATGGTGGGGCGAGGCGGGGGTGGCCAGACGATAGGCCTCCGGCAGAATGGTAACGCCGGGGGCAAGGCGGGCGATGGTCTGGCTGTCGGTCTCATCGTCCAGCCCCGCCTGCACCGGCTTCCAGTATCGCGCGCCGCCATGAACGGCCGCCAGCCGCCCGGCGATGCCTGCCGCCAGCACCGTCTTGCCGATGCCGGTGTCGGTGCCGGTGACGATGCAGCCCCGCGCCATTACAAGACCTCGGCCAATGCCGTGGCCAAAGCGGAAATATCGCCCGTTCCCACATGGCCAGTGATGACGATGCGCAGGCGGGAGGTGCCCTCGGGCACGGTGGGCGGGCGGATGCCGCGCACATCAAAGCCGCGCTGTTGCAGGGCAGTCGCCACCGCCATGGTCCGGACATCCCCCCCCAGCACCAGCGGCAGGATTGGCGAGCCGTGGCATTCGGCACCGAAGGGCGAGAGGGCCGCGCGGGCATAGTCCACCCGGGCGAGCAAATCGGCGCGGGTGGCGTCGGCCCCTTCGCACAGGCGCAAAGCCTCGCGCACCACGGCGGCCATCAGCGGCGAGGGCGCGGTGGAGAAGATGAAGCCGCGCGCGCGGTTGATCAGAAATTCGCGCATCACCGAGGGGCCGACCAGCAGCGCGCCCTCGACCCCCAGCGCCTTGCCGCAGGTGTGGAGCGTGATGGTGTTTGGCCCGCGATCATCAAGGCTGGCCAGCAATCCCCGACCGCCGGGGCCGAACACGCCGGTGGCATGGGCCTCGTCCACCACCAGCACCGCGCCATGTTCGCCGGCAAGGGCCGACAGTTCGGCGAGAGGCGCGAAATCGCCATCCATGGAATAGAGCGATTCCACCACGATCCACGGGGTGCCGGTCGCGCCGCCCTTGCGCCATGCCTTCAGGGCCTCGGCAAAGCCATCCACATCGTTATGCGGCACCAGCCTGTGGTCCGCGCGGCTGAGGCGCAGGCCTTCGTGCACCGAGGCGTGGATCAACGCGTCGACAAAGATCATGTCCTCGCGCTGGGGCATGGTGGCGAGCAACGCGGAATTGGCGGTGAAGCCGGTGGGCAGAAACAGCGCGGATTCGCCGCCGAAGAACGCCGCCGCCTCGGCCTCCAGCGCCTCATGCTCGGGATCGTTGCCGCGCAGCAGCCGCGAACCGCCCGAGCCGATGGCCACGCCGCGTGCCAGCGCCGCCTGTGCCGCTTCGGCCAGTGCCGGGTTGGTCGAAAAGCCCAAATAGTCGTTCGAGGCGAAATCGAGCCCCATGCGCGGGGCAAGGGCGCGCAGGCGTCCGCGCTCCGCCAGCCCGGCGAGATCGAGGCGTTGCGTGGCAAAGGGGGCGCTCGGGGGGGCGGGGGTCATGCCCGGCTCCCGAACAGGGCGCTGCCCACCCGCACATGGGTGGCGCCCAGCTGGATCGCCACCTCGAAATCCTCGCTCATGCCCATGGAAAGGCCCGAAATACCATGGTCGCCCGCCAGCTTGGCCAGCAGTGCGAAGAAGGGCGCGGCCTCTATGCCCGCGGGCGGCACGCACATCAGCCCGGCCAGCGGAATATCGGCGGCACGGGCCTCGCCAATCAGCGCGGGCAGATCGGCGATGGCGCAACCGCCCTTCTGTTCCTCGGCACCAATGTTCACCTGCAGGAAGCAGGGCACCCGCCGGTCGGCCTTGGCCATCGCGTGGGCCAGCGCCGTGACCAGGCTTGGCCGGTCGAGCGAATGGATGCAGTCGAACAGGGCGACAGCCTCGTCCGCCTTGTTCGACTGCAACTGGCCGACAAGATGCAGCGCGACATCGGGATAGGCCTCGCGCAGGGGCCGCCATTTGGCGGCGGCCTCTGCCACGCGGTTTTCGCCGAAGACGCGCTGTCCTTCGTCCAGCAGCGGCAGGATGGCCTCTGCCGGATGTGTCTTGCTCACCGCCACCAGCGTGATGGCGGCGGGCTTGCGGCCAGCGATGCGGGCGGCAGCGGCGATGCGGGCGCGAAGGGCCTCCAGAGGAGATGTGGTGCTATCCATAGGCGGGCTGCTATAGCGCGATGATGAAGCCGCGCCACCCGTCTGTATCACCGCAGGGCAATCTTCCCGCGATTTGGCTGATCAGCGATGCCCGCAACGATGCCGGGCTGGAGGCTGCGCTGACCCGCCTGCCGCGCGGGAGCGGGTTCATTTTCCGCCACCACCATCTGCGGGAGGCGGAGCGGACGGAGCGGTTTGTCCATCTGGCCCGGCTGGCGCGGGCGCGGGGGCATTGGGTGGTTCTGGCGGGCACGGTGGCGACAGCGAGGCGTGCGGGTGCCGATGGCGCCTATGGAGCCTCCCCGGCGCTGACCCCGGGGGGCAATGCCCTGCGGCTGGTGACCGCCCATTCCCTGCGCGAGATCGCGGCGGCCCATCGCGCCCGGGCCGATGCCATTCTGCTCTCGCCCTTGTGGCCCACCCGTTCGCATCCCGGTGCCGGGGTGCTGGGGCCTCTGCGCTTTCGCCTTCTGGCCGGGCGCGCGCTTGTGCCGGTGATCGCGCTGGGGGGCGTGACGCGTGCGCGCGCCGCCGCGCTGCGCTGGCAATGCTGGGCGGCGATAGACGGCTTATCTGCACCCCATTCCGCCCATCGCCAAGGGGTTTCTTGACGGCGCCTGCCCCCACCGGCCATGATGCGCCATCAGGGGCAGCGGGCGCGAACGGCGGCAATCATGGCAATACCGGCATATTCATCCACGCGCGCGCCCGGCGCTTCAGGGGCCAACTGGCGCCGTGTGCTGCGTCGGTCGCTGCGGCGTAGCCTCGATCTGATTGCCGCCAGCGTGTTGATCGTGGCGATGGTGTTTCTGGCCCTCGCGCTGGCCAGCTATCATCAGACCGATCCGTCGTTCAACACTGCCGCCGGTGGTTCGGTGTTGAACTGGCTGGGCCAGCCGGGGGCCTATGCGGCGGATGGGGCGCTGTTCCTGTTTGGCCCGGTGAGCATCCTGCTGCTGCCCCTGCTTTATGTCTTTGCGCAGGAAATGTGGTGGTTGGCCGAGGTGCACGCGCCTGACCATGACGCCGATATTCCGCTGCCGCCGCGCCGCCACTGGCTGCGCACCACGGCGGTGCTGTGCTTTGCCATGGCGTTGCTGTGCACGGCGCTGTCGCTGGCCTTCAGCGAGGCGACCACCACCCTGCCAGCCTCGATGGGCGGGCTGACGGGTCTGCTCGGCGCGGCGGCATTGCATGCTGGCACCACGCTTCTGCCGCCAGCGGCGCAGGGCTGGGCGACGCTGGGCGGCGGGCTTGTCACCCTCGCGCTGGGGGCGGGGCTGGCCGCAAGGGTTTTCGCGCTGGATTGGGCCGGGCTGCTCACCCTGCCGCTGGTGCTGCGCCGCCGCATTCGCGCTGGTGCGGGCGGGGCGGGCGGAGAGGAAGCCGCGCCAGCGCCGCGCGCCAAAACCGCCACTTCCGCCCCCCGCGCGCCGGTGGTGCCGGAAGCGCCGCGCAAGGCCCCCGAAATCTCCGACGGCGCCCGCGCGTCAAAGCCCGCCGAGACGGTCAATCTCAAGCGGCAGGCCGATTTGTTCGATCAATATGCCCTGCCCAGCCTCGATCTGCTGGCCGACCCGCTGCCCAATTCCGCACCCAAGGTCGATCGCCTCGCGCTGGAACGCAACGCCCGCCTGCTCGAAACCGTGCTCGACGATTTCAACGTCAAGGGCGAGATTACCGGCATACGCACCGGCCCGGTCGTGACCATGTACGAGCTGGAACCGGCGCAGGGGGTCCGGGCTAGCCGGGTTATTGGCTTGGCCGACGATATCGCACGCAACATGAGCGCCATTTCCGCGCGCGTCTCCTCGATCCCCGGCCGCACGGTGATGGGCATCGAGCTGCCCAATGTTGACCGGCAGATGGTCAGCTTCAAGGAAATGGTGGCCAGCGCCAGCTTTGTCGATGCCAAGGGGCTGCTGCCCATCATCCTTGGCAAGGATATCGCCGGGGAGCCGGTGGTGGCCGACCTTGCCGCCATGCCGCATCTGCTGGTGGCGGGCACCACGGGTTCGGGCAAATCGGTGGGGCTCAATGCCATCCTGCTGTCGCTGCTCTATCGCCTCACCCCCAGCCAGTGCCGGTTGATTCTGGTCGATCCCAAGGTGCTGGAGCTGAAAAGCTATGACGCCATTCCCCATCTGCTGAGCCCGGTGGTGACCGAGCCGGCCAAGGCGGTGCGCGCGCTGAAATGGGCGGTGGAGGAGATGGAGCGCCGCTATCGCATGATGAGCGAGATCAGCGTGCGCAACATCACCGGCTTTAACGACAAGGTGCGCGGGGCTGCCGCCAAGGGCAAGCCATTGGGCCGCCGGGTGCAGATCGGTTTCGACCGCGAAACCGGCGAGGATATCTTCGAGGACAAGCAGCTGGATTATCAGGCGCTGCCGCTGATCGTCGT
>CAIWFP010000357.1 GCA_903911985.1 uncultured Sphingomonadales bacterium | reverse complement strand
TCAGCGAGGACGAGCGCGCCTTTTACCGCGACCTCTTCTCCGCCCTTCACAAGTCGGACTGGGTGAAGGCGCAAGCCCTCCTCGCCCAGCGCCCCGATGGCCCGCTCCACGCCATCGCCAATGGCGAACTGGTGCTGAGCGGCCAGAATCCTTGGGGGGGGGCACCCAAACTGGACGCAGGCGCACTCTCCGCATGGCTCACCGCCAACCCCGCCCTGCCCGAGGCGGAACCCATCGCCCAGATCGCCACCCGGCGCGGGCTCACCGGCCTGCCCGCCCTGCCTCAGGCACAGGCCCTCATCACCCTGCCCAGCGCCCCGCGCCGCGGCCGCCCGCGCGAAATCACCGACGGCACCATGCCCGCCAATGTCGCCGCCGCCATGGCCGAGGCGATCAAGGCCAGCAATCCCGGTCAGGCCCGCATCCTGCTCGATGGTGTCGACAGCGTCCTCAGCCCCGAAACCCGCGCGCAATGGCGGCAAAAGGTGGCGTGGAGCTATTATATCGAGAATGACGACGCCAACGCCTTTGCGATGGCGCTGGCCGCTGGCGACGGTACCGGCACCATTCCCGATTCCGACGGCACCATCGCCGCCGCCACCGCTGGCCCCTGGGCGACCGAGGGCTGGTGGGTCGCCGGGCTCGCCGCCTGGCGCGTGGGCGATTGCGCCAATGCCGAGGCCTCCTTCGCCCACACCGCCGCCGATGCCACCAACCCGGAACTGACCGCCGCCGCCCTGTTCTGGCAGGCCCGCGCCGCCGTGCGCTGCCGCCAGCCCGATGCCGCCGACGCCGCCCTGCGCACCGCCGCCCATTTTGACGAAACCCTCTACGGCATGCTCGCCGCCGAACAGCTCGGCCTGCAACTGCCCACCACCCACGCCGCGCCCGATTTCACCGCCGCTGATTGGCAGACCCTGCGCGACATCCCCAATATCCGCACCGCCGTCGCCCTGGCCGAAGTCGGCGAGGACGCGCTGGCGGACGAGGTGCTGCGCCATCAGGCCCGCATCGGCGATCCCGCGCAATATCAGCCGCTCTCGCGCCTCGCCCGCGATCTCGGCCTGCCCGCCGCGCAATTGTGGATGGCCTATAACGTCCCCGCTGGCGCCGCCCCCGCCCCCGCCAGCCGCTACCCCATGCCCAAATGGGCCCCCACCAGCGGCTGGCAGGTCGATCCCGCGCTGGTTCTGGCCCATTCCCTGCAGGAATCGCAATTCCACGCGGGTGTGGTCAGCCCGGCGGGCGCGCGCGGCCTGATGCAGATCATGCCCTCGGCCGCCCACCAGCACGCCGCCGAACTCGGCTTTGCCGGCACCGCCGCCGATCTCACGCGTCCCTCGGTCAACATGGCCTTCGGACAAGCCCACCTGCAATCCCTGCGCGATGCCCCGGGCACCGGCGGCCTGCTGCCCAAGGTCATCGCCGCCTATAACGCCGGGCTGCTGCCGGTCATGCGCTGGAACAGCCAGATCCACGACGGCGGCGACCCGCTGCTGTGGATGGAATCGGTGCCCTACTGGGAAACGCGCGGCTATGTCGCCACCGTCATCCGTAATTACTGGATGTATGAGCGGCAGGCTGGCGGCCCGTCCGAAAGCCGTCAGGCGCTGGCGCAGGGCCTCTGGCCCAGCTTCCCCGGCCTCACCGGCGGGCAGGCGGTGCGCGTGGCGATCAACACGCCTGTCGCCCCCACACTGCTCCCCACTCTGGCCCCCACACTCAAGGAAGACCCTGTTGGCTATTGATCCCGAGCGCCCCTTCCAGCCCATCGCCATCGCCCTGCTCACCGTTTCCGATACCCGCACCCCGGCGGACGACACCTCCGGCGACATTCTGGCAGGCCGCATCACCGCCAAGGGCCACAGCCTCGCCGCCCGCACCATCGAGCGCGACGATGTTCCCGCGCTGGTCGCCCGGCTTTCCGGCTGGCTGGATGATCCCGAGATCGACTGCATCATCACCACCGGCGGCACCGGCCTCACCGGCCGCGACGTCACGCCCGAGGCCCTCGAGCAACTGAAAGTCGCCAATAGCGGCAAGGACATCCCCGGCTTCGGCGAGTTGTTCCGCTGGCTCAGCTACCAGACCATCGGCACCTCCACCGTCCAGTCCCGCGCGCTGGCCATACTGGCCCAGGGCAAATATATCTTCGCCCTCCCCGGCTCCAACGGCGCGGTAAAAGACGGCTGGGACGGCATCCTCAACGAACAACTCGACAGCCGCAACCGGCCCTGCAATTTTGTCGAACTGATGCCGAGGCTGAAGGAAGTTTAAGGAGGCAAGATGCGAGGGACTTGTCCCTCGCGCTCCCTTTACCTGTCATTGTTGTGCCAAGGGTTCGGCGTTACGCTAAGTCTCGGCGCCGCAGGCTTGAAAGCCGCTTCGCGGCAGGGCGCCACGTCGCAGGACAGGTACTGAGCAGGACAGTAATGGGAGCGCGAGGGACGAGTCCCTCGCATCTATCCCTTCTCTTCCCAAAACCCCTCACCCCTCAAACACCCCCAACGCCCGCACCTCATCCTCGCTCAGCGCAATGCGGAACAGGTCCGCCAGCGCCGCGCGATAATCCCCGGCATCGAGGAACTCCATCGTGTCGCCGCGCCCCTCGTGGTGGATGGTCATGCGCCGCCCGTTCAGCGAGGCGAAGCCTTCGGGCAGCACGATGCTGGCCAGCGTGTTCTGCACGAAGCGTGATTCCGGCCGCGTCGCGGTCCAGTGGTTCGACATTTCGAGATCGACCGGCGCCACCTCTTCCAGATCGAAGGAATATTGCACCTGCCAGCCGTCCTGTGGCCCGGCGAACATCAGCGCCCGCCCATCGGTGGCGGATGCGGGGCCCGCGCGTTCCAGCCGCCATTGCCCACTCAGCCCCCCGCGCGGCCCCACGCGGCGCAGGCGATGCCGCGCCCCATCGGCACTTGTCGCCGCCGCGCCATCGGCCAGCGGCAGGGGCGGCACATAGGCGGCACCAAACCCGGCATCAGCGATCCACAACTCGCTGCCAACATCCACCAGCAACAGCACATGGGTACGGGGTGGCACCATCAGGGGCGGAGTGGCCCCGGGCGCCACGGCATCCGGGTCCAGCCCCAGCCACACCCGCGCCATCAGCGGCCGACAGGGCATCCCCGCCGCGCGCAGCATGGCGGCGAACAGAATATTGTGTTCAAAGCAATAACCCCCCCGGCCCCCGCGCACCAGCTTGGCAAAGATCCGCTCCGGGTCCAGCGAGATCACCCGCCCCAGCCGCACATCAAAATTCTCGAAACCGATCGCCTGCCGGTGGGCGAATTGCATCGCCGCCAGCCCCTCGGCGCCGGGCAGGGGCCGCTCGCCCATGCCGATGCGCAGCAGATATCCGCCCAGCGCGTCCCTGCCCGCCACACCCGCCGCAATTGCCACCATCCACCAGCCCTCTCACCGCGCAGCCGCCCCATACCGCCCCCGCGCCAAACAGGCCAGCACTTGCGCACATGTTCCGTGTATGTTCTAGTTCATTATGGAGTCAAAACCGTCCGCCCCTCCGCCGATTCCGGGCCCCGCCCCCCGGGGGCGCGGCGCCCAATCCGGTCAGGTCTCAACCCGCTTCGGCCTCGCCACGCGCGAGGCCGATGGCGACTGGCTGGACACGCAAGACGCGATAGACGGCACCCCCGCCCAGCTGCGCACCACGGTAACCGAGGAACACCCGCGCACCATCATCACCCGCAACACCTCGCCCGATATACCCTTCGATCGGAGCCTCAACGCCTATCGCGGCTGCGAGCATGGCTGCATCTATTGCTACGCGCGGCCAACCCACGCCTATCTCGACCTCTCCCCCGGCCTCGATTTCGAAACCAAGCTCTTCGCCAAACCCACCGCCGCCAAACTGCTGCGGCAGGAATTCGCCAAGCCCAAATACACCCCCGCCCCGCTGGCCATGGGCACCAACACCGATCCCTATCAACCCATCGAGGCGCCCTACCGCATCACCCGCCAAGTGCTGGAACTCTGCCTCGAAGTCCGCCACCCCGTCACCATCACCACCAAATCCGACCGCATTCTCGCCGATCTCGACATCCTCAGCGAACTCGCGGCGGCCCGCCTGACGCAGGTGATGATCTCGGTCACCAGCCTCGACCCCCACCTCTCGCGCCTGCTCGAACCCCGCGCCGCCACGCCCCAGCGCCGCCTCGCCGCCATCGGGGCACTGGCCAGGGCGGGCATCCCCACCCATGTCTCCATCGCCCCGATCATCCCCGCCCTTACCGATGAATTCATGGAAAGCATCCTCGAACAAGCCGCCGCGCGCGGCGCCCATGCCGCCAGCTGGATCATGCTTCGCCTGCCCCACGAGGTCGCCCCCCTGTTCCGCGAATGGCTGGCCGCCCACTACCCGGACCGCGCCGCCAAGATCATGGGCATCGTTCAGGAAATGCGGGCCCATCCTGTTTATAGGGCCCGGGACAACGATTCCCGCTTCACCACCCGCATGCGCCCGCAAGGCGTCTGGGCCGACCTGTTCCGCGCCCGCTTCACCAAAACGACCACCCGTCTCGGATTGTCACGAGAGGGGGTCGCGCTCGACTGCAGCCTGT
>CAIWFP010000356.1 GCA_903911985.1 uncultured Sphingomonadales bacterium | reverse complement strand
GGGCCCTTTCGGCTTTTAGCCGGCCACGCCGCAATTTTACCGGTTTGACTCAAATCAACGAACCTCCCGCCCAATCCGTCAAAGTATACACAATGTATAATTAATTGACGGCGAGGGACGAGGGATATGTCGACGGGAGTTGTCGCCTTCACGGGTTTCACTTTGCGTTGCCCGCAACCCGAGCAGGCCGTTGATTTTTGCGCGGCGCTCGGCGTGGACGCGTCATTGGAAAACGGCACCGTCGTCGCGCGCTTTGGCCCGGACGCAAGCCATGGCATCCGTTTTGAGCCAGCCATGCACAAGCGGCTGTCGCGCATCAGCTTCAGCTGCCGCCCCGACGATATCTCCGAATTTGGCGGCGAGGCGCAGGATTTCTCCACGAACCCCGCGAAATTGCTGATCGATCCCGATGGGCTTGAAATCGAGATCGTTGCCGTATCCGGCTGTCAGGCCCCGTCAGGGGGCGATCCCGTCCTGCTGCCACACGCCCCGCTGCACTCCCGGATGCCGGAGGCGCGCCCACTGTGCTTGTCCCACATCGCCATCTTCGTTACCGATCTTGAACGCTCATTGGCGTTCTATCGGGACCAGCTCGGCCTGATCCTGTCTGATCGTTGCGGCGATGGGCTCGCTTTCCTCCATGCGCCCCACGGCAGCGGGCATCATGTCTTGGCGCTGGCCAAGTCGGGCGCCACTGGCCTGCATCACTACGCCATGGAGATGGGCACTATCGATGCCATCGAATTGCGCGCCGGACAAACGGCCGCCGCTGGCTACAGCGAAGGCTGGGGTTTTGGCCGGCACGTGCTGGGCTCCAACTTCTTCCACTACATCCGCGACCCGTGGGACAGCCATGCCGAACTGACCGCCGGGCTCGATTTCATTCCGGCGGGCACGCCATGGACCGCCGGCAATCACGAGCCTGAAGACTCGATGTACCTGTGGGGGCCACCGCCGCCGCATGATTTCCTGAGAAACCCCGAACACGAACCGCCGATACCAATGGCGGCGGCAGGTTGAGATCGCGGATCCTCGCCCATGCCTGCCGTAAATCCTCATGCCGGAGCTCTGCAATTGGCCACAAACCTCGCCAGCATTTCGGACTTTGGCGACATCGCCTCGCCCACATTCGGCGATGAGCTCGTTGCCCGCGCCGCCGCGATGGTCCCCGATCTGCGCGCGCGCGCACAAGCTGACCATGCCGCGGGTTTCACCAGCAAGCAGACCTTTGCCGAACTGAAAAGCTCCGGGCTGACCCGGGTGATGCAACCGCGCCGTTATGGCGGGTTGCAACAACCGCTGGAAGTCTTTGCCAGGGCGGCCGTCACGATCTCGCGTGGCGACCAGTCGGCCGGCTGGTCCTATGGCATCACCCAGGGCCACGCCCATCACCTGTGCCTGTTCGACGAGCGGGCGCAGGACGACGTTTGGGGCGACACGCCCGACGCGCTGATCGCCTCGCCCTACAACCCCTATGGCACTGCCAAATCGGTGGCGGGCGGCTATGAATTCAGCGGCAGCTGGCCTTTCTCCAGCGCTTGCGACCATTCCGACTGGTTCATGCTGGGCGCCTTCGTCGATGGCGACGAAGCCAGGTTCCTCACCTTCCTTGTGCCGGGCAGCGAAGTCGAGATCATCGATGACTGGAAGGTGGTTGGCCTCAAGGCCACCGGCAGCAAGACCGTACGCGTCAAGGGCTGCTTCGTGCCCGAATACCGCACCGTGCCGTTCGGGCCGGGCACCGAGGCTTTCGACTTCCCCGGCTTCAGGGTGAACAAGGCTCCGTCGCTCAGGATCCCCTATATTCTGGTGTTCAATCGCCTCGTTTCCGCCACCAGCATTGGTGGTCTGGGGAACATGATCGACACGGTGCTGGATTATCTCGCACCCAAGATCTCGGTGATTACCGGCAAGCCGGTATCCGAGCACCCCGACACGCTGCTGGCCATCGGAGAGGCGCAGGCCACCTATGATGAACTCGTGGTGCTGGCGGTTCACGATCTGGGCGCGCTGACGGCGCTTGCGGCATCGGACACGATAGCTGACGAGGCGACAATCAACAGTTTCCGCTATCGCGCCCAGTCCGCCGGCGCCCGTGCCGCCGATGCGGCCAAGCGTCTGTTCGAGGAGGCTGGCGGCGGCGCGGCCTATCTCAACAAGCCGATGGCGCGAATCTATTCCGATCTGCTGGTGGCGCGCAACCATCCGGCCACCGCGATGTACCGGGATTCTGCCCGCGCCATCGGCATGAACCTGTTCGGCCGGGAAGCCGAAAGGCGGCGGCGGTTCTGAGTGCCCGCGAACACCCACTGCCGACAAGACAAAATGAAAAACCAGAAACGCTTTGAATTCAGGAAAGGATGCCACTTATGAACGCTCTTGGCCATGCGCCCGTAAACCTCCTCCCCGACCATGTGCCCGCCGATCTGGTGCGGCCCTACACCTTCGTGCTCGGTAATCTGACCAGCGCCAACCCCTATGACCGGATGGTGCATGACGTACACCTGCACTATCCGCCGATCTTCTGGGTGAAGGATGTCTATCCGGGCGGCGCGCCGGCATGGGTGGTGCGCCGCTTTGCCGATATGCGCGCCATCTATGCCGATGACGAACATTTCACGGTGAAGGGCTTTGCCCCCTTCGCGATGCTGGTGGGTGACAGCTGGGATCTCGTGCCCGCCGGTGCCGATGCGCCGCTGCACGATGCCTATCGCGCGCTGCTCAACCCGCTGTTCACGCCCGTCGCGCTTAAAAAGCTCGAAGAGAAGGTCCGCACCGTGGCCGAACGGCTGGTGGACAGCTTCAAGGACAAGGGCGCGATTGATTTCCGCGAGGATTTTGCCGTGCCCTTCCCCGTCTCGATCGTCCTCGACCTGCTGGACCTGCCGCAAGCGCGCATGGCCGAATTCATGGAGTGGGAACACAGCCTGCTCCACGAACTCAACCTTGCCAGCATCATGTCGGCAACCCGCAAGGTGGTCGACATGTTCCGCGAGATCATCAAGGAGCGCCGCGTCAATCCCGGCGACGATCTGGTCAGCTTTGCCATCACCGCCCAAATCGGCGACCGGCACCTGACCGATGACGAAATCGTCGGTTTCTGCTTCAACCTGTTCATCGGCGGGCTGGATACGGTCACCACCAACCTGTGCTGGCAATTCCGCCGCCTTGGCGAACATCCCGGCGAGCAGCAGGCGCTGCGCGACAATCCGGCGCTGATCCCGGACGCCATACAGGAATATCTGCGCTATTTCTCGCCCGCCTCGACCTTCCGCACCTGCACCAAGGAAATCGAGATCGGCGGCGTTACCTTCAAGCCCGGCGACAAGGTGCTGATGTCGACCACGCTGGGCAGCAATGATCCGGAGCAGTTCGAAAACCCCGAGGAAGTCCGCTTCGACCGCCGGGCGACGCATCTGGCCTTCGGCTCGGGCATACACCATTGCCTCGGGCACCATCTGGCCCGGCGCGAACTGACCGTGGCGATGCAGACGGTCCTTGCCCGCCTGCCGGAATTCCGCCTGGACCAGAGCGCGGAAATCCTCACCGATCTGGGCGGCGTCATTCAGCCCCGCTCCGTGCCGCTCATCTGGCAAGCCTGAACAAGGATGGATACGATGCCCAAGGCCATTTTCACCCTGCATGACGGAACGCGCCATACGGTCGAGGTGCCGATCGGCGAAACGCTGATGAAAGCCGCGGTCAATGCCGATATTCCCGGCATTGCCGGCGAGTGCGGCGGCTCGGTTTCCTGTGCCACCTGCAAGATCCAGATCGCCAACGGCTGGTGGGATCGCCTGCCGCCGGTGGAGGAACTGGAAGAATCGCTGATCGAGGACGCCGTGCCGCAAACCCGCCTGTCGTGTCGGGTGTGCATGGCGGCGGAGCTTGACGGGATTGAGGTTTCGGTTCCCCAGTCGCAATATGGCTGACGCGGGCGCCGATGCGGAACTGATCGAAACCTCGCTGGACCTTGCCGCAAGTTGCGGC
>CAIWFP010000355.1 GCA_903911985.1 uncultured Sphingomonadales bacterium | reverse complement strand
CTGCACCGGCACGGCCACGCCCGGCGAATAGGCCAGAGAGAGATCCCGCTGGGTCGCCATCGGCTTGGAGGCGATAATCTCGATTTTGCCGGGCCGCATGGTGCTGTGATAGAACAGCGCCTCGCGCTCGGTGAAACGGACGTTACTTTCGTCGGACACACGCATTCTCCTTGGATATAGCTGCCCTAACCAAAACATCAGGCAGATCAAAGCGCGAAGATGCACAGCGGTGCAATCTCGGCCCCACGCCACAAGGTAGGGGAAAGCTTTGTCCGCACACTTGGGCGAATCGGCCAAGACCCGCTAGCCATGCGGCGATGAACCATGCCGCCCCTCCGCCTCCAGCCTCCCTTGCGAGCGCCCCGGCCAGCGTTACGCCGATGATGGCGCAATATCTCGCGCTCAAGGCCCAGGCGGAAGGCAGCCTGCTTTTCTACCGCTTGGGCGATTTCTTCGAGCTGTTCTTCGACGATGCCCGCGCCGCCGCGCATCTTCTCGACATCGCCCTCACCTCGCGCGGCGAGCATGACGGCGCCCCCATCCCCATGTGCGGCGTGCCGGTGCATGCGGCGGAGGGCTATCTCGCCCGTCTCATCAAGGCCGGTTGCCGCGTCGCCATTGCCGAGCAGGTGGAAACGCCGGAGGAAGCGAAAAAGCGCGGCGGCTCCAAGGCGCTGGTGGCGCGCGATATTGTCCGCTTCGTCACCGCCGGCACCCTGACCGAGGAGGCCCTGCTGGAGCCACGCCGCGCCAATGTGCTGGCGGCGGCATGCGCGGTGCGCGACAGGATCGGCATTGCCGCCTGCGATATCTCCACCGGCGCGATGGAGCTGGAGGAATGCGCCCCCGACGAGCTGGGCGCCGCATTGGCAAGGCTGGGCGCCAGCGAGATCGTCGTGCCCGAAGGCTGGGAGCTGGCCCCAACCGACGCCACAACACGCGGCCCCCGCGATTTTTCCAGCGAGGCAGGAGCGGCGCGGCTTTGCGATCTGCACGGCGTTGCCACGCTGGATGGCTTCGGCAGCTTTTCGCGCCCGATGCTGGCGGCGGCAGGCGGGCTGATCGCCTATCTCGACCATGTCGGGCGCGGGCGGATGGGGTTGCTGTTGCCGCCAGTGGCCCGCATGCCCGCTGCCCATCTGCTGATGGACGAGGCGACCCGCGCCAGCCTCGAAATTCTGGCCGCCCAGAACGGCGGGCGGGCCAGTAACCGTCAGGGAAGCCTGATCGAGGCGGTGGACCGCTGTGTCACTGGGGCCGGCGCCCGCCTGCTGGCCGAAGACCTGTCCGCGCCGCTTACCAATATCGCCGCGATCAACGCGAGACTGGCGCTGGTCCAGTGGCTGCACGATGGCGCCCTGTTGCGCGAGGATATCCGCACCACCCTGCGCACCCTGCCCGACATCGGCCGGGCACTGGGGCGCGTGGTGGCGGGGCGCGGCAGCCCCCGCGACCTTGGGCAATTGCGCGATGGGCTTGGCGGGGCGGCGCGGCTGGCCGGGATGCTCGGCAGCCAGCCGCTGCTGCCCGACCTCCTTGCCTCCCTCCTGCCCCATCTCGGCGGGCATGATGCGCTGGTGGCGCTGCTTTCCGCCGCGCTGGTGGCAACGCCGCCCACCGAGCGCGCGCAGGGCGGCTTCATCGCCGAGGACTATGATGCGGATCTCGACGATCTGCGCCATATTTCCGCCCATGGCCGCCGCGCCATTGCCGCGCTGGAGGCAAAATATCGCGACGAGACCGGCGTTGCCGCGCTGAAGATCCGCCACAATGGCGTACTCGGCTATTTCATCGAGGTGCCGTCCGCCAAGTCCGCGCCGCTGATGGCCCCCGACAGCGGCTTTACCCACCGCCAGACCATGGCGGGCGCGGTGCGCTTCAATGCCCTTGCCCTGCACGAGGAAGCCAGCCGCATCGCCGAGGCGGGCGGCCGTGCCCTCGCCGCCGAGGAGGCTCATTTCGAGGAACTGGTGGCGGCCTGCGTCACCCAGCCCCACGCCATCGCCGCCACCGCGCAGGCGCTGGCCCGGATTGATGTCGCCGCCTCCCACGCCGCCCGCGCGGCCGAGGGCGGCTGGTGCTTGCCCAGCATCGTGGCGGAGCCCGTGCTGGAGGTCACCGCCGGGCGCCATCCGGTGGTTGAGGCGGCGCTGGCGGCATCAAAATCCGCCTCGGACCGCTTCATCGCCAATGATTGCACGCTTTCGCCCGCCAATCGCCTGTGGCTGGTGGGCGGGCCGAACATGGGCGGCAAGAGCACCTTCCTGCGGCAGAACGCCCTCATCGTGCTGCTGGCGCAATCGGGGGCTTTCGTGCCGGCGGCCAGCGCCACCATCGGTCTGGTCGATCGGCTGTTCAGCCGGGTCGGCGCCTCGGACAATCTGGCGCGCGGGCGCTCCACCTTCATGGTCGAAATGGTGGAGACCGCCGCCATCCTCTCGCAGGCGACCGAGCGCAGTTTCGTCATTCTCGACGAGGTCGGGCGCGGCACCTCAACCTATGATGGCCTTGCTCTGGCCTGGGCGGTGGCCGAGGCGGTGCATGGGTTTAACCGCTGCCGCTGCCTGTTTGCCACCCATTACCACGAACTGGCCCGTCTGGCGGATAGTTGCGAGGCGCTGTCGCTCCACCACGTTCGCGCGCGCGAGTGGAAGGGCGAACTGGTCCTGCTGCACGAGGTGACGGACGGCCCGGCGGAAAGCTCCTTTGGCCTTGCCGTGGCGCGGCTGGCGGGGGTTCCGGCGCCGGTGGTGGCGCGCGCCAAGGCGGTGCTGGCGCGGCTCGAAAAGGGCCGGGCAGAGACGGGGGGCATCGCGGCGGGCCTTGGCGACCTGCCCCTGTTCGCCGCGCAATATGCCGCGCCGGAGCCTGAAGCGGCGGATATGCTGCGCGAACGCTTGCGGGAAACCGATGTCGATGCCCTCTCCCCGCGCGAGGCGCTGGCGCTGCTCTATGAGCTGAAGCGCGAGGCGGGGACAGAGTAAGAGCTTACAGGTCGATTTCGAAAATCTTCGAGCAGAAGGCACAATCGACCGCGATGATGCCGTCGTCGTTCCGCATTGCCACGCGCTCATCCTCCGGGAATTTGGCCAGCACCGAGCGGTAATATTCGGCGGTGCAGCGGCACCCCCGGGTCAGCGCCTCCTCGTCGAGCACCCGAACCTCGCGCTCCTCGTGGAACAGGCGCCATAGGACCTGAGTCAGCGGCAGAGCAGGATCGGAGAGTTCGCCGGGCCGGATGCTGCCGGACATGATGGCGACATGCTGCCAATCGGCGCCGGGCTCGGGCGGCGCTTGTGGCGCCTCACCCAGCTTCGATTCACCCACCGGCGGCATGTGCTGCACCAGCAACCCACCGGCGTAGATGTGCCCATCCACCATCCCCCGGCCCAGCCGGATAACGGTTGGCACCTGTTCGGATTGGGCGAAATACCGCTCGCAGGCCTCAGCCAGCGAGGCACCCTCCAACGGGACCACACCCTGATACCGCTCGCCGCTGGTGGCCAGATCGAAGGTGATGGCCAGATAGCCTTTGCCGAACAGCGCGGAAAGGCTCGGGCTCGGCCCCAGATCATCCACCCGCGAGGGATCGTGGCGGACATAGCCGCGCAAGGCCCCATCGCGGTAATCGCAGACCAGCAACTCCACGACGCCGCCCTCGGTCTGGGCCTGCAGGGTGAACTGGCTGTGCTCCTCTTTTCGCAAGGTGCCCATCAGCGCCGTCAGCACCAGCGCATCGGCCAGCAGATTGCGGATCGGCGTGGGATAGGCATGGGCGGCCAACACCTGCTCCAGTGCCGGCCCCAGCCGCACCACCCGCCCGCGCGCATCGCGATGGGGCAGAAGGAAGCTGACCAGCCGGTCGGCCTCCCGCGCGCCGGGGGGCGTGCCTGTGGGGGCAGGTTGCCCGGTCACAATTGCCCCAGCGCCCAGCGCAGCACCGACTTTTGCGCGTGGATGCGGTTTTCCGCCTCGTCCCACACGGCGGAGTTCGGCCCGTCGATCACCGCGTCGGTCACTTCCTCGCCGCGATGCGCGGGCAGGCAATGCAGGAACACGGCATTGGGCGCGGCATGGGCCATCAGTGCCTCGTTCACCTGATAGGGGCTCATCGCCGCGACCTTGGCCGCGCCACCTTCCTGCCCCATGGAGACCCAGCAATCGGTGACGATCACCTGAGCGCCGTTCGCCGCCTCGGCAGGGTCGCGGGTAAAGCGGATCTGGGCGCCGGCTGCGCGGGCGCGCTCGACAAAGCCCGCGTCCGGATCATAGCCATCGGGTCCGCCCACGCGGATGTTAAAGCCCAGCAGCCCCGCGGCCTCGATCAGCGAGTGCAGCACATTATTGCCATCGCCCAGCCACGCCATTTCCATGCCCGGCTTCAGCACGCCGCGCTCCGCCAGCGTCAGCAGGTCGGCCATGATCTGGCAGGGGTGTGATTGATCGGTGAGGCCATTGATCACCGGCACATCGGCGTAAGCGCTGAGTTCCTCGATCTTGGCGTGATCGTCGGTACGGATCATGATCGCATCGACCATGCGTGACAGCACCCGGGCGGTATCGGCAATGGTCTCGCCCCGGCCCAGCTGCATGCCGCCCGCTTCCATGACGATAGCGCTTCCCCCCAGCT
Source organism: uncultured Sphingomonadales bacterium (assembly GCA_903911985.1). Classification (GTDB taxonomy): domain Bacteria; phylum Pseudomonadota; class Alphaproteobacteria; order Sphingomonadales; family Sphingomonadaceae; genus Novosphingobium. The sequence goes on along the minus strand of CAIWFP010000355.1, from coordinate 1,915 downwards.
GGCGCATGGCCATGTCAAAGCTGACGCGGGTGCGGGTGGAGTTCTTCTCGAAGATCATCGCCAGCACATGCCCGGCCAGCGGCGCATCGGCGTCAACGCGCCCCTTGCTCCACCCGGCCCGCGCGAGTTTGCGGGTTTGGGCATCGGTCAGCATGGCGCGAACCGAAGCAGCCCCGGCATCGCCAAGGTTGAGGAAATGCCGGGTCATTATGCCACCTCTTGCGGCGCAAAGCTGGCGGCGCCCGCCGAGAGCTTCGCCATGAATTCGTCGATGTGGCTCTCGTCGATCACCAGTGGCGGCACCACCCGCACGGTCTGCTCACCGCCGGAGACGGTGAGCAGCTGATGATTGTCGCGCAGATGCGCCACGAAACCGCGCGGCTCGATCTTCAGCTTCAGCCCCAGCAAAAGCCCGCGCCCGCGCACCTCGGTAAACAGATCGGGGTAATTGCCGATGAACTGCTCCAGCCGGGCGCGCAGCAGATCACCCTTGGCGCGCACATCGGCCAGAAATGCCTCGTTGGCCACCACATCCAGCACCGCGTTGGAGGCCGCCATCGCCAGCGGATTGCCGCCATAGGTGGAACCATGGGTGCCCGCGACCATACCGCGCGCCGCCTTTTCCGTGGCAAGGCAGGCGCCCATCGGGAAGCCGCCGCCCAGCCCCTTGGCGCTGGCGAGAATGTCGGGCGTCACGCCGAATTGCTCATGGGCATAGAAGGTGCCGGTGCGGGCCACGCCGGTCTGCACCTCGTCCAGCAGCAGCAGCAGATCATGCTTGTCGGCCAGCGCGCGCAGGCCCGGCAGGAAGCCTTCGCTGGGCACGCGAATGCCGCCCTCACCCTGAATGGGTTCGATGAGGAAGCCTGCGGTGTGGGGCCCGATTGCCGCCTCCGCCGCCGCCAGATCGCCAAACTCGACATATTTGAAGCCGGGCAGCAGCGGTTCGAAACCCTTGTGCATCTTCTCCTGGCTGGAGGCGCTGATCGTCGCCAAGGTGCGGCCGTGGAAGGCTTCGTTGAAGGTGATCAGCTCATATTTGTGGGCGTTGCCGACATGGGCGTGATAGGCGCGCGCGGTCTTGATGGCGCACTCCACCGCCTCCGCGCCCGAATTGGTGAAGAACACCGTATCAGCGAAGGTACAATCCACCAGTCGCTGGGCCAGTTTCTCACCCTGCGGGCTGCCATAGAGGTTGGAGACATGCATCAGCGTCTCAGCCTGCCGCTGGATGGCGCCGATCAGGCCCGCGTGGGAATGGCCCAGCGCATTCACCGCAATGCCGGCGGCAAAATCGAGATATCGCGCGCCATCTTCCCCGATCAGGTGGCAATGCTCGCCGCGCACGGGGCGGAAGCCGCACCGGGGGTAGACGGGCATCAACGGCGTGATCGACATGGCATTTTCCTTCGCAAACTCGAAAATTCAGATGGATATCGGAAACGACAAATGGCGGTTCCCCGGAAAATCACTTCCGGAAAACCGCCATTGGCGCGCTTGTATTCGGTCGCCAGCTCCCGGTCGAACCCGGTGGGAAAACCGGTTCGACCTTATCGGGAACTATGCGGGCAGATCAGCCCTGAAGCGTCACCAGATTGACTGCCGAGTACTTGCCTCGTCGATCAACCTCGATGTCGAACTCCAGACGATCGCCCTCGCTCAGCTCGCGCATGCCGGAACGCTCAACAGCGCTGATATGCACGAAAGCATCGGGCTGGCCGTCGTCGCGGGTGATGAAGCCAAAGCCCTTCATGGCATTGAAGAACTTGACAGTGCCGGTCGCACGCTCGCCGGTCAGCGAACGCTGCGGGGCTGCGGCCTCGCGCTTGGCCACGGGGATGACATCGCCGACGACCACGAGGTCGCTCGCCGAGATCTTGCCGCCGCGATCGACCAGCGTGAATTCCAGACCCTG
>CAIWFP010000354.1 GCA_903911985.1 uncultured Sphingomonadales bacterium | reverse complement strand
CACCGCGGCCGTGTCGCAAAGCATCAGGGCCAGATAACATTGCAGGCGCCGCCGCTGCAGCCCCACCATGAGCGGCATCCGGATCGCGCGGTCGCGAAGAGTTCCGCGCGATTGCGGCAATCTTGCGACATTATGCTGTTGCACGTTCACGAAATAATTTTCCCGCAGAGCTGAGGGCACTATCGGCAGGCAGGCTGAACGCCAGATTTACGGGCGGTAGCTAAACCGTCACGGCGTCCGTCGCACGATTAGCATCTGCAGCATGACGTTACCAAGCCTAAATTTCCACACGCCAAGCCGCCAAAATGTGCCAGATTCGCACTATGCGACACCCAACCGGGCCTATTTTCGCGCCGCGGCCCGGGTCATTTCGGCCAGCGCCTGCATCAGGATTAGCCCTGAGTCGTGACTATTTGATAACAATGCCCTGTGCAGCGCCATCAGCCGCTCCACCAGCCGCTCCAGCCGCGCGCCCCGCCACACGGCCAGTTGGCGCGTCAGGGCCGGCACATCCTTCCAGAACACTCGGCGCGCGCCTTTCTCGGCCTCCAGCAGGGCACTGACATCACCACGCGGCCCCAGCTTTGCGGCAAGCTGTGCCAATTGCGCGGCGCGCCGTTCGAAGGCGAGCAGCACCCCCACCGGGTTCAGCTGCCCCTCGCGCATGCGCCGCAATTCGCCCGCCAGCCGGTCCACCCGGCCGCCCAGCACAACATCCACCAGCGCGGCAAAGCCATCGTCCTCATGCACCGCGCCAATCGCGTCGAGCGCCGCGGGCGTCGCCTCGCGCGGCCGCTCGGGCGCGGCATCCAGATAGAGCGCGAGCTTGGTCACTTCCGAAAGCGCAAGGCGGATGTCGAGCCCGGCGGCACTGGCGATGCGGGTGGCCATCTCGTCGTTCAGCTTCACCCCCTCCTTGCCCGCCCGCTCGCGGATGGTGGCGGCAAGGCTGCGCAGATCGGGCGGATAGAACATCGCCACCAACGCGTCGGGCCGGTCGGCAAGCAGCTTGGCGGTGCGACTCTTGTCGGTAGCGCCCGTGGCCACGATCAGCACCGGGCAGGGTTCCGCCTCTCCGCTGAGCAAATTGGCCACCGCGTCATGGGATTCATCGCCCGCGCAGCGCACGACAATGTGGCGCGAATCGCCAAACAGCGAGTTGGAACGGGCCTCGTCGCCCAGCAGCACCGGGTCGCGGCGCAAATCGCCGCCAGCCAGATCCACCCGCTCGCCGGGATTCTCCAGCAAACCGGCGATGGTGTGAGCGGCATCGGCGGCGGCGGCCTCGTCCGGCCCGCAGAACAGGAAGATTTTGGCGGATCGTGCCGCGCGGGGCGCAACGCTGGCAAAATCCTTCTGGCCAGCCTTCATCGCCAAGGGGCCTTCATGGCAATAGGGCCTTCACCGCGCCCAAACCGTCAGCGAGAGCCTGCCGGCACCGTACTAAGCCTTGCGGCCACCTGCGCGACGATGGCATCGGCCACGGTATGGCTCAGGTTTTCCAGCGCCGTCTGCTCGGCGGCCACGGTGCCATAATCGGAGGAAACCACGTTAATCCCCGCATCCGACCCTGCCGTTGCGTCCAGCAGGATTTCCCCGCTGGCCACATCGATCAGCTGATAGCGGGCGCGCAAGGAACGCCGCTCGCGACCCACGGTGTTGTTTGACAGCAGGCCGAGACCCTCCAGCCGGTCATCCAGCCGCACATCGAGGCGATAACGCGCATTGGCCCCGGCCCCCATGCGCGCGGTCAACGCCTCGCGCATCAGCCAGCCGTCGCGCCCCGGAATAGGCGAAACCGCGACATTGGCCAGACTCCGCGCGACCACGCCGCTGCCGCCGCCCGGATAGAGCGGCTGCAAGGCGCATGCGCCCAGCCCCCCGGTCAATGCCGCCAGCAACGCCAGAGGCGCCGCCCGCAACAGGGTAACGCGGATCATCGGCGGGGAGGCAAAAGGGTTCATTGCGTCAGGCTACCAGATTTACCAGCCGGTCGGGAACAACAATCACCTTTTTAACTTCCGCGCCCTCCAGCGCGCGCTGCACATTCACCGATGCCAGCGCCATTTCCTCCAGCGCCTCCTTGCTGGTGCCCTTGGGAACGGTCAGCGTATCGCGCAATTTGCCCTTCACCTGCACGGCGATGGTCACCTCGTCCTCCACCAGCAGGACGGGGTCGACTTCGGGCCAGGCGGCCTTGGCCACAAGGCCATCCGCGCCCATCAGCGCCCAGCTTTCCTCGGCCAGATGCGGCATCATCGGCGCCACCAGCAGCAGCAGGCTGCGAATCGCGGCCGAGCGGCTGGCCGAGGGGGCGGCCTTCTCGATGGCGCCGGTCAGCTCGTAGATGCGGGCCACGGCCTTGTTGAAGCTGAGCGCCTCGATATCGCCAGCCACCGCCGCCACCGTCTGGTGGGTGCGGCGGTCCAGCGGCTTGTCCTCGCCGGTGGCGGCAGCGTCATATTGCCCGAACAGGCGCCACAACCGCTGCACAAAGCGCCAGCAACCCTCAATGCCCGCCTCGCTCCACGGCAGATCGCGCTCGGGCGGCGAATCGGAGAGCATGAACCAGCGGATGGCATCCGCCCCATAGCGGGCGACGATCTCGTCCGGGTCCACCACATTCTTCTTGGACTTGGACATCTTGATGACGCGACCGATTTCGACCGGCGCGCCATCGGCCTTCAGCGTGGCGCCATTGCCATCGCGCTCAACATCACCGGGGGCAAACCAGATAGGCTGGCCGTTGGATGGATCGTTTCGCGAGTAGGTCTCATGCGTCACCATCCCCTGCGTGAACAGGCTGGCGAAGGGCTCGGCCACATCGATCTTGCCGATGCGCTTGAGCGCCCGCGTCCAGAACCGCGCATAAAGCAGGTGCAAAATCGCATGCTCGATACCGCCAATATATTGCCCCACCGGCAGCCAGCGGGCGATCTCGGCGGGGT
>CAIWFP010000353.1 GCA_903911985.1 uncultured Sphingomonadales bacterium | reverse complement strand
GGAAATGAAGGTGGTGCGGATGATGTTGCGCGCCACCGGATCGGTCAGCAACAGGGCGAAATACTTGCTCTCCACCGACAAGGCCTTGTCGAAGGGCAACTGGATACCCTCGAACACGGATGAAAGGATCGCCGGGGGGGCGGGCAGATTATAACCCGCCTGATCAATGACCTTGGCCGCCGCCACCGAAAAGCTCATCGCCACTTCGGGAATGATCATCATCCGCTGCTCGGGCGCGGCATAGCCCTTCACATCCCATGCCCGCACCGCGCTTGGCCCTGTGGCCAGCCACGCCTTTGCCACAGCAACCACATCGGCCGCCGGTGCCAGGGCATCGACAATTTTCGCCTTCAGCGCGTCTGCCGGGCTCAACGAACGGCCGGTCAACAGCAGGTCCAGCGCCGGCTGCGCGCCGATCATGCGGGCAAGGCGCTGTGTGCCGCCAGAGCCGGGCAGCAGCCCGACATTGACCTCGGGCAGCCCAACCACCGCCTTGGGGTCGTCCGACAGCACCCGGTAATGGCAAGCCAGCGCCAGCTCAAAACCACCGCCCAGCGCCAGACCATTGATCGCGCAGGCCACGGGCTTGCCCATGGTTTCCAGCGCGCGGTGCATCGCGGTCGCCTTCTGGCTGAAGCCATAGGCCTCAAGCCGGCTCATGCGGCCATAGGCGCTGACCATCGCCTTGAGATCGGCCCCGGCCATAAAGGCCTTCTTGCCCGAAGTGATGACCACGCCGGTCACCGCGGCATCATCACGCAATTGCGCGATGGCGGCGTTCATCTCGTCGAGCCAGTCGTCGTTGACGACATTCATGCTCTCGTCGGCATTGTTGAGGGTAAGGATGGCGACGCCGTCCGCGCCGGTTTCAATTCCAATATGTCGCATCAGTTCAAACCCGTTCGATGATGGCAGCAGTGCCCATGCCATTGCCGACACACAGCAGCGTCATGGCGGTGTTGAGGTCGCGGCGTTCCAGTTCGTCCAGCACGGTGCCCAGAATCATCGCGCCGGTCGCGCCCAGCGGATGGCCCATGGCGATGGCCCCGCCGTTGACGTTGATCTTGGCGTGATCGATTTCCATGTATTTCATGAAGCGCAGGACAACGCTGGCGAAAGCCTCGTTCAATTCCCACAGGTCGATCTGGTCGGCGGTCATGCCGGCGCTCTTCAACGCCTTTTGCGCAACCGCCACGGGTGCGGTGAGCATGATCGTTTGCTCCGAGCCGATCGACGCCCATGAGCGTATGCGGGCGCGCGGCTTCAGCCCCGCCGCCTTGCCGAATTCGGCATTGCCCAGCAGCACCACGCCAGAGCCGTCGACAATGCCGCTGGAATTGCCCCCGGTGTGCACATGGTTGATCTCTTCAAGCTGCGGATACCGCTCTCGCGCCACACGGGCAAAGCCCATTGCCGCCATGCCGGTGAAGGCGGGCTTCAGGCCGCCCAGCGATTCCACGGTCGTGCCCGGGCGGCGGAATTCATCATTGTCGAGAATGACCTCGCCCAGCACATCGCGCACCGGCACGATCGAGCGGGCAAAGCGGCCCTCGTCCCACGCGAGCGCGGCGCGGCGCTGGCTCTCGGCGGCATAGCTGTCGACATCGGCGCGGCTGAAGCCTTCAAGCGTGGCGATAAGGTCGGCGCCGATACCCTGCGGCGCATAATAATTGTGCAGCACAACGCGCGGGTCGGCGGTCCATGCCCCGCTGTCATAGCCCATGATGGTGCGGCTCATCGATTCAACGCCGCCGCCAATGCCGGCCATCGCCATGCCCGAAGCGACCTGTCCGGCGACATTATTCACCGCCTCAAGGCCCGATCCGCAAAAGCGATGAACCTGCTGGCCGCCGACAGTGTTGGCATAGCCAGCGTTCAGAACGGCGCCGCGCGCCAATACGCCGCCCTGTTCACCCACCGGCTGAGCGCAACCGATCACCACATCGTCGAGCAGCGCCGTATCAAGCGCATTGCGATCCCGCACCGCCTGCAGCAACTGGGTTACCAGTTCGATGGACGGGATCTCGTGCAAAGACCCATCGGGACGGCCGCGTCCTCGCGGGGTCCGGACGTGATCGTAGATGAAAACATCGCGCATGTGGGTAGGTCTCCTGGCTTCCGCGACTGCCTGCAACGGGGCTAAATATACCCTCCCTTTCTGGGCCGGCCCCGCTTCCACACCTGCCCTGAGATAGGGAACCGCAGGGCGGGAACCCTGTTTTCTCACCAGCAGGCGCTCAGGAGCGGTGGTGAATCATCGGGCGCCAGGTCCGCGCGACGCCTGTAGTGTTAATCGGCCGGTGTCGGCGCCAGGATTGCCCGCAAGGCAAAATTGGTCACATGGTCCCGCCACAAGGCAATCCCCTCGGTGCTGGTGAAATCAATGCCGGCGCTCTGCGACATGGCCCAGTTCTGGGTGAAAACCGCCGAGGCCAGCGCGAAGATCGACCAATAGAACAGGCGCGGATCCACATCCGGCCGGAACACGCCTTGTGCCGCGCCGCGCTCCAGCATCGGCGCCACCCTTGCGGCAACGAAGCTGCGTACTGTCGGCATGTATTTGGACCGGCGCGAAATATGCTCGCCCTTGTGAAGGTCCTGATCGACGGTCATGCGGCCGATATAGGGCCGCTCGATATAGGCCTGAATGATCCGTTCGATCAGGCTGCGCACGGCATCGGCGGGGGGCAGGGAATCGTAATCCGGGCTGTCCAGCATTGCCATGGCCTCGTCCGAAACCCGGTCCAGCACGACGCTGTACAGTTCCTCCTTGGTCTTGAAATAATGATAGACCAATTGCTTGGTAACCCCGGCCGCCTTGGCGATGCTGTCCAGCCGCGCGCCATCAAAGCCATGCTCGGCAAAGGCGTTGCGCGCCGCATCCAAAATGCGGTCCAGCGTCACGGCGGAGGAGTGGCGCGGCTTTTCCGTCATCATCTGGATGGCCCCGCGAGAGCCATGAACATCGGCCACATCCGGTCGAAATCCGCCGCCAGACGCTCCTCGCCCCACGGCTCGCCGCTGGCCAGCGCCTGCCAGCGCGGCCCATCGGCCACCAGCCGCACCAATACGTCGCGCAGCAATTCAACCGGGGCGACGCGCAATTGACCGGAGGCCTGAGCCTGCGCGATCAAATCATCGAGCGGATCGGACAGATCGGTCGGCAGCGCGGGTATGCGCGGGCGGTCGATATCGTCCGACGCCGCCGCTTCCCAGACCACGATCCGCTGCAAATCCAGCGACACCGGCGAGACGACATAGCGGCAATAGGCCGCCATGGTCCGCCGCAGCGTTTCCAGCGGGTCTCCCGCCGACCGCTTCAACGCGCCCGCCTGCGCCTCCAACGACGCAATCTGCAGGTCGATCACGCGGCGAAACAGCGCCTGCCGGTTGGTGTATCGGCGATAGATGGCGCTGCGGGTGATGCCGGCCGCCTTGGCGATCCGGTCGATCGAGGCGCCGGAAAAGCCATGGGTCCGAAACTCGGCCAGCGCCGCCTCCAGCACGGCCCGCTCCAGATCCAGTGCCTCGTCAGCCGAAGGCCTGCCCGCCCGGCGGCGCGGCGCCACAACCAGTGTCATTTCCGGAGCTCGGCCAAGGTCATACAGACGTTCTTGCAATGTCGCCACGTTCACGGCAAGCGCAATAATTATACATATTGTCGCGTTATCTTGCACCCCATTCCCGACCAAGGCATAAGACACCCAACCTTGAGGCAGTTTTGAGGAGGAACCGATGGCCGAATCCTATGATGTCGTAATCGCCGGCGCGGGCCACAATGCGCTGATCGTGGGCTGCTATCTGGCCAAGGCCGGGCAAAAAGTCTGCATCGTCGAGCGCAAGGAGAAACCCGGCGGCAGCGTTGCCACCAACCAGGAGTTCACCGGAGCCGGGTTCCATCAGGATGTGTGCTCGGTTTCGCATTCGATGCTGATGGGCAATCCGTTGATCCGCAACGACGAACTAGGGTTGCTGGCGGAGTTTGGCCTGCAATATGCCGCGCCCGAAAAGATGACCGCGCTGGCCTTTGATGATGACACGGTGCTTGAATTCTGGAGCGACCTCGATCGCACCTGCGCGTCGATGGCGAAACTTTCCCCCAAGGATGCCGACAACTTCCGCCGTTTCTGCGCGCAGGTCGATCAGACGATGGATATGCTGGTGATGGGCATGTATTCGGTGCCGCCCACCAGCGGCATGCAGGCGATGATGATGGACAGCTCGCCCGAGGGGCAGGAAATGATGCGCCTGCAGGCGATCAGCGCCTGGGACCTGATCTGCGAATGGATCGAACACCCCAAGATCCGCATTGCCCTTGCCCGCTATGCCTCCGAGGCGATGCTGAACCCGTTCGACAATGGCACCGGCTTCGGCTTCTATGTCATCCTGCCCTATATGTACCGCTTCGGCTCCGGCATCGCGGTTGGCGGGTCCGGCGCGCTGGCTGATGCGCTGGTCCGCTGCTTCGAACATTTTGGCGGCACCATCCGGCTCAACGCCGAGGTGAGCGAAATTCTCATCGAGGGCGGCGAGGCCCGGGGGGTCAAGCTGGCCGATGGCAGCGAAGTCCGCGCCGGAAAGGCGGTGGTTGCCGGCCTCCATGTCGCGCAGATTTTCCCAAACATGACCCCCGGATTTGACCTGCCCGCCGGGTTCCAGCACCGTGTCAACACGCTCAAATATGCCGATTTCCAGCCGATGACGGTGCACATCTCGCTCAAGGAGCCGCTCCGGTTCAAATTCGGCAATGGCGAGATTGAGGATTTCTTCTGGGTCGAACGCTGCCATTCGGATGTGGAGGAATTCCGCAAGGGCTTCCTCGATCTGCAAAACGGCCATATCGACCGCAACTACGCCTGCTGGGTCCAGCAATTCCGCGCCGACCCGACCCGCGTGCCCGAAGGCAAGGGATCGATCCACATCTATGCCTTCGTGCCGCTGGAACTGAAGGATGGCGGGCGCGAAAAATGGGACGAGATCGGGGCCGGGGTTGCCCAGGACTTTATCGCGGACCTGCGCGAACAGACCACCAACCTCACCGATGACAATATCATCGCCACCCACTTTATGACCCCGCTCGACATCACCCGCTACAATCATGCGCTGGTCAATGGCGACATCCAGCATATCGGCTTCTTCAGCTGGCAACTGGGCGGCAACCGTCCCGTGCCCGGCTGGGCGCAATACCGCATGCCCGTGCCCAAACTCTACATGACCGGCGGCAGCACCCACCCCGGCGGCGGCGTAACAGGCGGTCCGGGCCGCAACGCCACCCAGGTCATTTTCGAGGATCTCGGCCTTGATTTTGAAAAGGTGTGCGGATGAAACTCTACAGCAAGGAGGGGGTCGAAATGATGGACGTCAGGTCCATCGACCTTGAAGGCGACCGGCTGGTGCTCAAGGGCAAGATGATGGGCACCATGGCCGCGACCATCCACATCAGGCCCGAAGACATGTGGGCCGCGTTCCAGCTGTTCCCATGGGGCGTAAAGCTGCGTATGCCGATACTGCTGCTCAAGGGCTGGCGCGCGGGACGGAAAGCTCTAGGCTAAACTCCTATCCGATGGCAGTATTTCCGCGTCGAGCCTTGCGGCAACGCATCCGCCAAGGGGCGCACGGCATGTGCTCGACGCGTTGATTTCCGCCTGCGGGAACCATCCCCGGATGGCCGCCGCCAAGAGGGGTTGCACAGATCCATGACCACGCGCCATCTGGTTGATCCCGAACTGCTGCCGCTGATCGACAGTTTCCCGCCGATGGACCTGTCGGCGCAGACCCTTCCGGCCATACGCGCCAGTATCCCCGCGATGCTGACGATGCGGCCATTGCCCGATCTGCCGGTCGAAACCAGCGAGATTCACATCCCCTCCGGCGAGGGTGAGCGGACGATCCGCTGCCTGCGGATCCAGCCCAATGCGCTGCCTCCCCGTGCTCCGGCGATCCTGCATTTCCACGGCGGCGGGCATGTCCTCGGCATCCCGGAAATGGCGCTGCCGCAAATGATGCAATGGGCGGCTGAAATCGGCTGTCTGGTGCTGTCGGTCGATTATCGGCTTGCCCCCGAAACCCCGTTCCCCGGCCCGATGGAAGACGGCTATGCCGCCTTGCGCTGGCTGCATGAGCAGGCGGATCAACTGGGCATCGATGCCAGCCGCATTGCCGTCAGCGGCGAAAGCGCGGGCGGGGCGATGGCCGCCTGCCTGTGCCTGATGGCGCGGGATCGCGGCGAATACGCCATCGCCTTCCAGCATCTGGAAATGCCCCGGTTGGCCGGCAAGCTGCCCGATCCACCCAACCCCTTCACCGGCGAATTCGCCTGGCGCGCCGAAAACAGCGAATTCTGCCGGGCCGTTTACCTCGGCACCTCGACCTCGCCCTATGCGTCCGCGGCCTATGCCACCGACCTTGCGGGTCTGCCGGCCGCCTATATCATGGTTGGAGCCCTCGACCTGTTCGTCGACGAATGCCTCGACTACACCGCACGCCTCATCGGCGCGGGCGTTCCGGCCGAGCTGATCGTCTATCCCGGCTGCTTCCATGGCTTTCGCATGGCCGGGACAGCCTCCATCACCCAGCGCGCCGATGCCGACAGCCTGCGCGCCCTGCGCAAGGCCCTCACCCGATGAGTTCGCCGCTGGATATCGCAAAGCTGCGCGGCTTCGCCATTCCGCAGGCGCGCGACGATTACGACCCGCGCGATGTGATCCTCTATGCCTTGGGCGTTGGCGCCGGGCTGTGCGAAGACATCGACGAGACGGGTTTTCTGTTCGAACGGCGATTGCAGGCCCTGCCAACGATGGCGCTGGTGCTGGGCACGCCGGGCTTCTGGCCGATGGACCCGCAATCGGGGCTGGACTGGATCAATATTCTGCATGGCGAACAGCGGCTGAAAATCCACGTGCCCCTCGATCCGCACGGCGCCTTGATCGGCGACACGGTGGTGACGGACATTGCCGACAAGGGGCCCGGCAAACCCGCCATGTTGCGCGCGGCCAAGCGGGTGACGACGCCGGGCGGCACCTTGGTGGCCGAGGCGACCGAAACATGGTTCATCCGCGGCGCCGGTGGCTTTGGTGGCCCCCGCGACCTGCCCGGGGACGCTTTGCCCGGCGTGCCCGACCGGGCGCCGGACTACGAAATCACCCTGCCGACGACGCGCGCGCAGGCGGCGATCTATCGCCTTTCGGGCGACCGTAATCCGCTGCATATCGATCCCGCCACCGCGCGCGGCACCGGGCTGGACCGGCCGATCCTGCATGGGCTGTCCACCATGGGTCTGGTCGGGCGCGCGTTGATCCACGCCTGCGCCGCCAGCGACGCGTCCCGCCTGCGCGAGATCGCCTTGCGCTTTACCGCCCCGGTCTATCCCGGCGACACGATCCGCACCCACATCTGGCAGGAAGGCGAAGCCTTGCATTTCCGGTCCGACGCCGTCGAGCGCGATATGCGTGTGATCGACAACGGCGTGGCGGTCATCGCGCCCTAGCCGACGGCTCGCCGCGTCGAGCGACCTGTCGGAAGGCAGGCTGCGTCCTGATGCCGGACAAGGCAGACTGGCGCCGAAGGAGATTGACATGGACGCCCTGCAGACATTGCTCGCCATTGAGGAAATCCGGGCCGTAAAGGCGCGCTATTGCCGCTGTCTCGACACCAAGGATTGGCAAGGCTTTGCCGCGCTGTTCACGGGCGATGCGGTCATGGATGTCCGCGAAGACACGGGCAATCCGCCAATCACCGGCATCCCCGCCATCGTCGCGCAAGTGCGCTTTGCGGTGGACCACGCCGCATCGAGCCATCAGGTCCACACCCCGGAAATAACGCTGGACAGCGCCGATAGCGCGCAAGGCGTGTGGGCGATGCAGGATCGGGTTGTGTGGCAGCCGGGCAAATCGCCCATCCCCGGCATCGCCTCGATCACCGGCTATGGCCAGTATCACGAGAGCTACCGGCGCGACGGCGGCGTGTGGAAGATCGCCGCCCTGCGCCTGTCACGCTTTCATGTCGACACGCATCCCGACTGAGGCGCCGATCAAGCTGACATGAAAGGCCCGCGCGACGCTCAACCGCCGCGCGGGCCTTTCGCCTTTCCCGATCGCAAATGACGGAAAAAGGCTCAGTCCCACTGCAGTTCGAGGCGGGGCACGAAGGTGATGTTGCCAACGAAATAGCCCAGCTCGAAACCATCCTTCAGGCGGAACGGCGGGATGGCCTTGAGGAATTCCTCCAGCGCCGTCTGCAGTTCCAGCCGCGCCAGATGCATGCCGAGGCATTTGTGGATGCCGCCGCCCAGCGCGACATGCGCCGCCTTGCGGTCAAAACGCACCTGCGAGGGGTTGTCATGCAGCTTGGGGTCCTGATTGACCACTGGCGTGCTGACCGAGACATATTCGCCCGGCATGATCTTCTGGCCGTGAATTTCCAGTTCGCGCGCGGCGATGCGGAAGGCGGTGACGGGGCCATAGACCCGCAGGAACTCCTCGACCGCCAGCACGATGCGTTCCGGGTGATCGCGCAATTCCTGCTGTTGCTCGGGATAGCGGGCAAGATGGGTGAAGATGTTGCCCAGCATGGTGGTGACCGTATCCAGCCCGCCGAGGAACAGGTTGAAGCAGTGGCCCAGCACTTCCTCGTCGTTCCACTTGCGGCCATTTTCGACTTCGAAATCGAAGATCTTGGTCATGTAGTCATCGCGCGGGTTCTTGCGGCGCTCGGCGATCTCGGATTTGAGGTAGTCTACCGCCTTGCGCACGCCGCCGCTGCGCACTTCCCAGTCGTTGGAATGGAGCATTTCCTTTTCCCACACCAGGAATTCAGCCATCCGTTCCTGCGGCATACCCAGCAGATCAAGCACGATATAGATCGGATAGCGTTCGGAAAACTCATTGATGAAATCGCACGACTTGCGGTTCTCGAACTTCTCGATGAGACTGGTGGCCCGGCGGCGCAGATCGGCCTTCATCGCCGCCATCTTCTGCGGCGAGAAATTGGGGTTGAGCGCAGAGCGGTAGAAATTGTGGCTCGGCGGATCGACTTCGGTGGGCACCACCAGCCAGTTTTCGCCAATGCTCTGCGACCACTGCCCCATGCCGTTCTTGGTATAGCTATCGGCATCACGCAGCATCGCCATCGTGTCATCATAGCCGGTCAGCAACCAGCCCGGCTTGTCGCCCGGGAAGATGTTGGTGACATAGGTAATGGGCCCCAGGGTGCGGTGCATCTCCGGGATCAGGGTTTCCTGCGGGCAGTCCTTGACCACTTCGCGGGCGAAATAGGGCAAGCGCATCGCCATATCGGCGGGCACATGCGCGGGCAGGGTATCGGTGCTCATAGTATACTCCAATTACCAGATGATGCGCATTTGCGCGGCAAGCCGGCGATTGCGCAGGGCAATGGCGCGTTCTTGGCGGGTTACGCGTTTTGTATCGGCGGGAAGATGGTGCGAAACCTCGTCCAGCCTGACCTTCTTGATCGACGGCATCGGCTTCTCGCTCGCCTCGAACCACCGCCCCTGAATGGCGCCCGCGCGATAGCCCGATGTGTCGAGCCAGTTGTGGACGCCCGGATCGCGCGCGGAAATGACCGTGCGGAACACACCGTCGCTATCGACCACGCCCTGCTTGTCGTTGAGGCTGGCCTGATTGTTGTACCAGTCGGTCGTCTCGTACAACTCGTTGGTCAGAATGATCGACCAATAGCGATAGCTGGCGGGAACCCTGACCTCGGTGATCAGGGCTTCATCATCAGCCAGTTCATAGGCGCCTTCATAATAGAATTGCCCGGCCAGCCCCGACATCTGCGAGACGTCGAAAATCTTGAGCGCGTTAAGGTGGCCCTCGTCCCGCAATTCCTCGACATGGGTGGGAAAGGCCAGCGCGCACACCCCGGAAATCGCCGGCATTTCGCCAAAGGCATGATGCAACGCCTCAATACCGGGCCGCCCCCTGGCCTCGTCCACATCGAGCCGGGCGATACCGAAGCGCGGCTCACGCTCCACCCCCCAGTCGCAACCGACGATGCGGACCATGAACTTTTCGCACAGTGGATCAAGCGGGCGCCAATCGCCGGTGTGGCCGGCGGGCCGCGCGGGTGAAATCACCAGTTCGAAATGGCCATTGGCATCCAGCGTCAGACTGTCGAAATCGATCTGCCCCAGCAATGGATGATGCTTGCCGGTGCGCAGCGTATCCGGCCCCATCTGCGCCAGAATGACCATCCGCACCGTGCCGCGATCACCCCTGATCACATAGCTGCCGCCTTGCTCGATCATGCAGCTCTTGTAGATCGTGTCGGCATTGGGCTGAAAAATGTTCTGCGCGATGTTGAGTTCGGGCACGAACATCGGGTGGCGCCGGTCGCCCACCAGCGCGTCGCTGCTGGCCCGCGCCACGCCCGCCAGCAGCAGCCGCATCGATTCCGCCATGATTTGAGGATCGCCGCGCAGCCGTGCGGGCACACGGGCGCGCATCGCATCGCCCAGCGGCCGCAGGCCATCGATCAGCTTTTCCCATTCGAGGCCATCGCCCGCCATACACGCTATCCTCTCGCCAACCGCCCCGTTCTTGCCAATCCGCGCGCCAAGCAACCTGCCGCCCGGCAGGTAAGCGCGGCGCGGCCCGGCCAGAGCATCGTGCGAAAACGTTGCGGCACGAAAAGCTGGAGCACCCGCCCCGCGCCAGATTTAGCGCGGCGCGTCCCCAGGTCCCTCGATGGCCGCAATCTCGCCAGCGATTGACCGGGCCGCGATCCAGTAGCAGGCGATCGCCGCCAGCAGGAACAGGCCCAGTAGCAGCAAGGCCTGTTGCAGCCCGGTGCCCGAGGCAACGCCGCACGAGGCCGAGGGGACTTTTCCCTTGGCCGCAAGGCAAGCCTGCGCATAGCCCGCCCCATAGATCCGCCGCGCCAGCCAGTCGCTCATCGCGCCAAGGAAGGCCGAACCCAGACCCAGGCCGAACACCGTCTGCCCAAAGGCGTGGATCGCCGAAGCCGTGGCCCGCATGCGCGGCTCAACCAGCCGCTGCGTCACCGTCATGATTGTCGGCAGAAAGGCGTAAAGGCTGAAGGTGGCGGCAAATAGCAACCCCGCCAATATCCGCCAGTCATCCTGATAGATCGCGGCCATATAGAGCGGCATGGCAAGCCCCGCGCCGCCCATCGGCAACAGGCCGTAGCGGCGATGATGATCGGTGACAAACCTGTCGGCGAGCATCCCGCCCACCACGCCGCCCAGCGCCGTCGCCATGCTGAAGGTCAGCGCGAAGGTCAGCGCCGCAGATTTGAGGTCGAAGTGGAAACGGCGGATGAGCAGCGGGATCAGGAACAGGTTGAGCCCGAACCCGACCAGCGCCACCATTCCACTACCCACCGTGAAACTGACAAACGAGCGCGAGCGCCCCACAAGGCGCAGCACCTGCCCCAGCGGCGGCGCAGTATCCCCGGCATTGCGGCGCAATGGCTCGCGGATGGTTAGCCACAGCAGCGCCGCCAGCACCAGCCCCGGCCCGCCCATCACCAGAAACGCCGCGCGCCAGCCGTGGTTCTGGGCGACCCAGCCGCCACCCACGGCCCCCACCGCGCCGCCCACCGACACGCCAACCGCGATCAGCGAAAACACCGTCGCGCGGGCGTTGGCGTCAAAACGGTCGGCGATCATCGAAACCACCGGCGGCGTATAGCCCGCCTCGCCAATGCCGACCCCCATGCGGGCCAGCAGCAATTGCGGATAGCTGATCGCCGCGCCCGACAATATCGTCATCGCCGACCATAGCGCGGTTGCCACCGCGACGATGCCAATGCGGTTCACCCGTTCGGCCAGCCGGGCGATGGGGATGCCGATGCTGCCATAGAACAGCGAAAAGGCCACTCCGCCCATCACCCCCAGTTGCAAATCACTGAGGCCGAATTCACGGCGGATGGGTTCGCCCACCACCGAAATGATCATCCTGTCGATGAAATTGGCCATGTAGATCGCGCCGAGCAGCAGGATGAACCACCAGTCACGCGCCGAAAACCGCTTCATGCCGCCACCATCGCCCGCTTTTGCGCCATCTGCGCAATGACATGCACGGCAACCAGGCACAGGGCAATGGTCGCCGCGCCACCAGCCCATACGACCGGCGCGGCCCAGCCGGAATTGAGCGCCAGCGATACCGGCGCGGTCGTCGAGCCAAGCGTCGAGGCGTAGGTGAAGCTGGGCAGCAGCAGCAGCCACAGCCGCCGCGCGCCCTGCAAATGCGGCACAAACACCGCCAGCGCCGCGCCCAGCACAAAACCGCCCGTGGCATCGCAGAACGAGAACCAGAAGGGCGAACCGAGGATATGGAACGGCTGATTGCCGTAAAAGGCGCTGAGATGGAGCCATTCGCAGATTGAAACGGCAAACCAGTCAACGAAGACCGTCACCGCGAACAATTGCCAGATGCGCAAGACCGACGCTCCGTTTTCGATCACCCGCCACACCAGATAGGCGGATCCGCCAAAAAACCACGCGTAACCCAGCGGGACATACCAGGGAATGCTACGGCCAAAGCCGCGAAAGAAGGCCAGACTGTTCTCGTCGGGATACCAGTACAGCAGCGTGTTGTCATAGATCGGCTCGATCATGACGGCAGACAGCGCGGTGCCGGCAAA
Organism: uncultured Sphingomonadales bacterium; assembly: GCA_903911985.1. Lineage (GTDB taxonomy): Bacteria > Pseudomonadota > Alphaproteobacteria > Sphingomonadales > Sphingomonadaceae > Novosphingobium. Next base: position 12,338 of record CAIWFP010000353.1, on the reverse strand, counting down.
CACCAGTGGCATGATCCAGCCATGCCGGGCACGCTGGCCACCGATCGCCCACCACGCCAGTATGCCCGCCATGATCACGCAGGTGCCGATGAGAAACGCCGCCCCGGCCGGTTGCGGCGCGGGCATCACCGGCATGGCCGGAATGATCGCCGGAATGGTTGCAGCAATGGTTGCAGGCATGATTTGGCAGCTCCCCTCGACATTTGGCAGCTCCCCTCGACCGTGCTCTAACGCGGCGACAAGGGTGCTGACCTTCCCTTTGGCAGGTCACGCGGCGGCATCCCTGTGGCGATCCGATGAGGCAAAAAGGGGTTGAGGCATGACGGGCAGGCTTGACGGAAAGATCGCATTGGTCACGGGCGCTGGCGGTGGCATTGGCGCGGCATCAGCCCGTCGGCTCGCCGCCGATGGCGCAACGGTGGTGCTGGCCGACATTAACGTTGGCGCCGCCCAGACCGCCGCCGCCACCATCCCCGGCGCCCTCGCCATGGGCGTGGACCTGACCGACGAGGGCTCGGTCAAGGCGCTGGCCGACAGCATCATAGACCGTTTTGGCCGGATCGACATCCTGCACAACAACGCCGCCATCCAGAACGATGCACAGCGCCAGAAAGACCTCGACGTCGCCAACCTCGACGTGGCGGCGTGGGACATGGCGATGGCGGTGAACGTGCGCGGTGCCATGCTGATGAGCAAGCATGTCATCCCGCACATGATTGCCGCGGGCGGCGGCTCCATCATCCACAGCGCCTCGGGTTTTGGCGTTCAGGGGGAATCGACCCTAACCGCCTATGGCTCGTCCAAGGCGGCGCTGATCCAGCTCAACCGCATGATCGCCACGCAGTATGGCAAGCAGAACGTGCGCTCGAACTGCATGGTCATCGGCTTCGTGCTGACGCAATTGGCGATCGAATCGACGCCTGATGTCATCAAGGACATCCTGCTGTCGCACCACCTGACCCCGCAACTGGGCCTGCCCGAGGACATCGGCAACCTCGTCGCCTTTCTGGCCAGCGACGAAAGCCGGTTCATCACCGGCGCGGCCATCCCGATCGACGGCGGCGTCACCGCCCATCAGCCCAGCTATGCCGATTTCCAGAAGCTGTTCGCCCAGATGGGCAGTTCCAAGCTTTAACCGGGCCAAGCCTTAACCGGCGCCAGCGGCCCCGGCCGTTACCCGCCGGTAAACGCCTTGTTGAATTCGACAAAGCCGATCAGGCGCGCCTTGCGATCGGCCTCGACCTGCGGCTGCTTTTCCTGCCCCGGCCCATCGGGAATGATCTGCAAGGGTTCGCCAGCCATCAGGCCCGCCAGAGCGTTATGCGCGACATCGCCAGGCTCATAGGCGTCTGATACGTCAAAGCCCTCGGGCACCATGCGCAGCAGCGTGGGCGTGCGCATGATCGGCGCGGCAATGCCGATCACATCGATGCCGCGCTCGTGATATTCGGCCCATAGCGATTCGGCGAAGGCGATTTCAAAGGCCTTGGTTCCCGAATAAAGCGCCAGATTGGGCTGCCCGCCAAGCCCCGCGCCCGATGCCATGATGATAATGCCGCCCCGGCCCGAACCGCTCTCGCCGCGCGCGAGGAAACCCTTGCCGAAACCATTGGCGGCGTCGATCAGGGTGGAGATATTCATCCGCACCAGCCGGTGCGCCGCCTCGGTGCTGTCTTCAAAGAAGCCGGCGAATCCGCCAACCCCGGCGTTGGAGATATACAGGCCAACGTCCAGCCCAGCCGCCGCCGCCACAATGCGCAGGCCCGCGCCATCCTCGGTCAGGTCCTGTTCCACGGCACGGTAGTCAATGCCGAACTCGGCCTTCAGCGCCGCGCCCAACGCGTCCAGCGCGGGCTTGCGGCGCGAGACGAGCACGAGGTTGACCCCCATTTCCGCCAGTTCGCGCGCATAGCACTCGCCCGTGCCCTCCGAAGCCCCCGCGATCACCGCCCAGGGGCCGTATTTGTCGCGAAACGCGGGTTTGTCGAGAGGCAGGCGGGCGAGGGCGCGCACCGATCAGGCGTCCTTCTTCATCGCCGCAAACCTCGCCTTGGCGGCCTCGATCCCGCGGAACAGCGCGGTGCAATTGCCGGCGCCCGCGTAAAACAGCAGGAACAGCGGCAGCTGCTCCAACTGTTCCTCGGTGAATTCGCCGTTGACCAACGCGCCGGTCATCTGGATCTCGATCAGATCAGCCCGACCCAGCATCGTTGTCGCGCCCAACACCATCAGCCGCTTTTCGCGGATCGAGAACGCCTCATTGGCCCAGGTGTTGGCAAACTGATTGCCGACGATTTCCTGATTGAACGGGGTGTCCCTGTAAGGTCCCATCATGTGCGACGTTCCCGGCCCGTAAACCGCGTCAAACACCTCAAGGCCCTTTGCCCACTGCTTATCGTCCATAATCGCGTCCTTCCTGTATGCCTGCCTGTATGCCTGCCTGTATGCCTGATTGCTCAGAGCGGGATACCCATCGGATGTTCCAGGCCAGCCGAAGAGCGGCCATACTCCTTGAGCAATTCCACCATTGGCAGGCGCACGCCAAATTTGGCCGCTTCCGCAATGGCGACGTCAAGATCCTTGAGCATCAGGCTATAGTGGTATTCCCGCAGCCCCGTTTCGTGCGGATCGCCCTCGGGATCGGGCCGCAGCATCATCATAAGCGCGCCCTCCATGCCTCCGCCAGCGGCGGGATCGCCGGAAAGGGTTTTTGCCATCTGGTGGAGGTCAACGCCGTAATTGCGGGCGATGACCGCGCCTTCATAGCCAGCGCGGATGCAGCCGAAATAGGTGGTATTGCGGGCGATCTTCGCGGCCATGCCGGCGCCCGGCCCGCCCATGTGCATGATCGACCCGGCAAAGCCGTCAAAGATCGGCTGGGCGGCGGCGACATCGGCATCATGGCCGCCAACCAGACAGATAAGGCCGTTCTCGCCGGACTTCGGACCATTGGTCACGCCGCAATCAAGCAGCGTTACCCCGGCATCGGCGCAAAGCTTCTGCGCGGTTTCGAGATCGGACATGGCAATCGTCGACAGCAGGATCACCATCTGGCCGCGCTTGCCCGCCGCCAGCACTCCGTCCGGCCCCGACAGCACCGCGATTGTCTGCGCGCCATTCAGCACCGCGATCAACACGCAATCGGAGGCCGCTGCCAGATCACGCGGGCAAGCCGACATTGCCGGTGCCCCCGGGACATTGGCGGCGGCTTCGGCTCGCACATCAAAAATGGCAGCCAACTGGCCGGAACGCTGCAGACACTGCGCGACGCCGCCGCCGATGCCGCCTAACCCGATCACTCCACCTGTGCGCATATCCATCTTCCCTTGTGCGGGCCGCAGCCCTGTCAATCCACCGGCGTCAATCCACCGGCGTCAATCCACCAGCACCGCGCGGATCCGGCGCTGGGTAGCGCCATCCAGCCCGGCCGCCGCAAAATACGTCGGTACGTCAGACCAGTGCAGGGCAAGTTCGTCCCACGCCGCATCCAGATAGTCCGCGCGCACGCCGATCAGCGCCTCGACCTGTCCGGGGCTGGGCATGAAGCCAAAGCTGGCCATCATCCCGGGCTCCACCTCGCCCGCACGCGTCAAGTTCTCGCCAAATACCGCAGAGCGCAAGTAATCCCGCATGATAATCTCGCGCGATACCCCCGCGATTTCCAGCAGCAAGGCAATCGCCACCCCGGTGCGATCCTTGCCGGCGGTACAGTTCAGCAACATCGGCACTTCGCCGGACAGCAGGGCCTCGGCGATGGCCTGCCAATGCGGCAGCAGGGCGCCGATGATCTCGCGATAGGTGTCGGCCATGGTGGCAATGGCGATTTCAGGCTCCGGCCCCTTGATCAGCCGTTCGCGCCCGTCGTGACCAAACACCCTGAGATCGGCATTCACATCCAGCCCCAGCCAGCGGCAATCCGGCCCGTGCCAGTCATGCGGCGCTTCCTGCCTTTCATGGGCCGAACGCAGATCGATGATCGAGCGGAAGCCGATGCCCCGCAGCCATGCCAGTTGATCCGGCAGGAAGTTGCGCGGCCCCTCGCTGCGGAACAGCACACCGGTTCGGACGCGCCCGCCCGCCGCCGGCAGTCCGCCGACATCGCGGAAATTGAGATTGCTGGCCGGCATGGTGTCAGCCCGCCGGATAGACCGGAATGGCTGCTGCCATTTGCGCATAGAAGGCGGGGTCAAACCACACATGCTCGACATAATGGCCCAGCGTGCGGCGTTCGTCGGTATAGGCGTAGCGCATCATGTCGGCCATTCCGCCGTTGATGACCACCGGATGCCTGGCCAAATCGAGCGAGGCCATATGCGCCTCGAAATCGGCCAGCGTGCCTTCGATCCGCATCGCCACATGGTGAAAACACATGGCGAAGCTGCCGTCTGCGGGCAGCGGTTCGGCATAAAGCGGCGCGGTTCCATCCAGCGGTTCGATCAGCTCGATCTCGGTGCCGCCGACAAGGGCAAGGGCTATTTTGAGCCGGTATTCAGGGTGCGAGGTCCGCATACCGGGCGCATCATTGGTGAAGACATAGAAGGCGGGCACGTCGAACTCGTCGCGCCAAACGGCCAGCGCCCGGTCAAGGTCATTGGTCACATAGGCGATCTGGCTGTGCCGGGCATGGGAGCGGGGAAACATGGGCTGAATCCTCAGTTATTGGCGATCTTGCCGCCATCGACGATCAGCGTGTCGCCGGTGTGATAGCGCGACAGATCGCTGGCGAGATAGACCACCGCGCCCCACAGATCATCAGGCTGTCCCGCCCGGCCAATCGGCGCCTTGGCGGATACCATGCCGGCAATCATCTCGCCAACCGCGGGGTCGGCCATGGTCATTTCGGTGATGATGAAACCGGGCGCGATCACGTTGCAACGAATGCCATGCGGCCCCAGTTCCGCCGCGATGCCCTTGGCGAGGGAATTGAGCGCGCCCTTGGCGGCGCCGTAATGGGTCATCGTCGGCACGCCCTGAAAGATGGAGCCGCTGCCGCACAGGATCATCGAACCGCCCGGATCTCCGGCCTGCGCCCGCGCCACCATATGTTTGGCCACCTCGCGCAAGGTAAAGACCACGCCATGCTGGTTGACGTTGATCAGCCCGTGATAGGTCTCGGCGTCCATGTCGATGAACGGCTTCTGGCTGGCTATGCCGGCATTGGCGACCACCGTATCGATCCGCCCCATCACCGCCAGCGCCTCGGCCACGCCCGCCACGATCGAGGCCTCGTCCGCCACATCGACCGACTGGGCGTGCACCTTGACGCCAAAGGCGCGCAGCTTATCCGCCGCCCGCTCATTGGCGTCGGCGCGCCTCCCCCAGATCACCAGATCGCTGCCCGCCCGGGCCAGCCCCTCGGCAAAGCCAAAGCCAAGGCCGGAATTCGCGCCGGTGACAAGCGATACCTTGCCGGTCAGATCAAACAGATTTTGAGCCACGCGCCACTCTCACCCTCGACGATTATCTTCTGGCGCATGGCTAAACCCGCTCCCCTGCGAGACCGCATATCTTTTGGTAGGGCAAGGATTGTATTTCTGCCCCTCTATCTCCCGCGTCAAAACAAGGATGGGGAAATCATGGCTGAGGGCGGACCGAAGGGCGAGGTCTTCGATATCACCGATATGCGCGAACCGGTGCTGACCGACGCGCAAAAGGCCGCCCTTGCCGGCGCCGCGCAGGCCAGCTTCGACTTCTCGGCGCAGGCGATCCTCGCCGCGGCGCAGGCGCAGACCGGCCTCAGCGACTTTGGCCCGATGGATTTTGTCGAACGGCTGGAACTGTGGTGCCAATGCGTCAGGGAGGACAGCTTCCTCTCGCCGGTCAGCCACGCGGCGCTGTGGATGATGTTCCTGCGCTATGCGAGCGACCGGTTGCGGGTGGAAGACATCTGCAAGCGCCATCCCGAGATCCTCGATATCACCATCGACCGGCCGATCATCGTCGCCGGGCCACCCCGTTCGGGCACCACCCATCTGCTCGGACTGCTGTCGGCGGACACGCGGCTGCGCTCGATGCCGTGGTGGGAAGCGATCGCGCCCGTGCCGACCGCAGCCGACGTGCCTACCGCCGATGATCCCAATCCGCGCTGGAGCCGCGCCGAGGCGGGCTGGCAGCAGCAGGACGCGATCATGCCGCTGATGAAATACATGCACGAATTCTCGCCCGATCACATCAGCGAGGACATCGAGCTGCAGGCGCTGGATTTCTCGTCCTATCTGCTCGAATGGCTGGTGCTGGCGCCCAGGTGGCGCGACTACTACCTCAACCATGATCAGAGCGGCACCTATGCCTATCTGAAAAAGGGTCTGCAGGTGATGACCTTCCTGAAAGGCCCCAATCGCTGGGTTATCAAATGCCCGCAGCACATGGAGCAATTGCCGGTGCTGCGCGCCACCTTCCCCGATGCGACCTATGTCGTCACGCATCGGGACCCGGTCGGCTCAATCCGCTCCACCTTGTCGATGTGGCTCTATGCCTCGCGCATCCTGCGCACCAAAAGCGATCCCGAAGAACCCAAGGGATACTGGATCGACCGCTATCGCACGCTGCTGCAACGCTGCGTGCGCGATCATCACGTGTTGCCGCCCGAACAGACGGTGGATGTCTATTTCCATCAGTGGATCAAGAACCCCGACGCCATTCTCGGCGAAATCTACGCCAAGGCCGGCCTGCCGCTGAATGCGGACACGCTGGCGACGCTGCACAAATATCACGCCGACCATGACCCCGGCGTAAAGGGCCGGGTGGTGTTCAATCTGGAACGCGATTTTGGCATTACCCCCGACGATATCCGCCGCGACTTTGAGTTCTATTTTGACCGCTTCCCGGTCGAACGTGAAGTTAGATAACCTCCCTCAGGAGACGGAATGTGACGACGATCAATGTGATTACCCGCAGCGGAGACACCCGCGCCCTTGCCGCCAAGCCCGGTCAGTCGCTGATGGAGCTGCTGCGCGATGCGGGTTTTGATGAATTGCTGGCGCTGTGCGGCGGGTGCTGCTCCTGCGCGACCTGCCATGTCACTATCGATGATGCCTCTGTGGCGAAATTGCCGGCCATGAGCGACGATGAAAATGACCTGCTCGACAGTTCCGACCACCGCACCGCCAACAGCCGGCTGTCGTGTCAGCTTGCGGTGACCCCGGACCTCGATGGCATGACCGTAACCATCGCCAGGGAAGACTGACCATGAATGGAGCCTCTGGGAATGGAGCCTCTGGGAGTGAAGCCTCTGGGAGTGAAGCCTCTGGGAGCCCGCTGGCCGAAGTTCTCGCCTTTTTCGACGAGTGGAAGCCCACTCTGGCCGACATGCTGGCGTCGATGGAAAAGCGGTTCACCGACCAGACGGTGTGGGAGAACGTGGGTGTATCGCGCACCGTGGGCTTTGCCGAGGCCAAGGCTTTCATGGACGGCTTTGCCCAGATGAAGCCGATCGAAAGCGGCGAGGTGATCGTTGATCACGCGGCGCAAATCGGCAATGTCGTGCTGACGGAGCGCACCGATAACTTCCGCGACAGGGACGGCAATATTATCGTCTCGATCAAGCTGATGGGCGTGTTCGAGATGGACGGACCGAAAATCGTCGCCTGGCGCGACTATTTCGATACTGCGAAGGGCTTCTGACCATGTTTGCCGGCAAACCCGTCTGGGCCGAACTCCCCGTCCTGCCCGCCAGCGAGCTGGTGCCGCTGGTGCAGGGCTGGGAGGCGGCCGGGGTCGAGGGCGTCTGGGCGCCGCAAATCTTCGGCGCGCCCTTCACCATACTGGCGGCGGCGGCGGCGGTGACAAAGCGGATCAAGCTGGGCACCGGTATTGCGCTCGCCTTCACCCGCAGCCCGCTGGAAACCGCCTGCAGCGCGATAGACCTTGACCATATCAGCGATGGCCGCGCCGTCCTTGGCCTTGGCTCCAGCGCGCAAAGCCAGATCGAGGGCAGTTTCGGCATGCCTTATGGCAAACCGCTGGCCCATATGCGCGAAGTGGTGGGACAGGTGCGCGAGGTTATCGCCCGCGGCCACACCGGCGAACTGACGCGGCTGGAGGGGGAATATCACACGCTGGACCTGTCGCACTTCCGGCTGGTCCGCCCGGCACGGCGCAGCGCCATTCCCGTCTATCTGCCCGCCGTGTTCGAAAAGGCGTGCGAACAGGCCGGCGCTATTGCCGATGGCCTGCTGGGCCATCCGCTGTGGACCACCGGCTGGCTGCGCGACCGGGTGGGGCATTCGCTGAAAGCCGGGCTGGACAAGGCCGGGCGGGCCCGCAGCGCGGTGGACGTCAATCTGATGATCTTCACCGTCATCAACGACAACCGCGCCGAAGCGATCGCCGACGCGCGCGCCAACATCGCCTTTTACACCCAGTCGCCGCAATATCTGCGCTATTTTGCCGAGATCGGCTTTGGCACCGAGGCACAGGCCATTCAGGCCGCCTTTGCCGCGCAGGACTATGAGGCCATGGCCCGCGCCTGCCCCGACGAGATGGTCAGCGCCATCACCGTGCTGGGTTCGGCCGACGATGTCCGCGCCCAGATCACTGAGCGCGCCGCCCATGCCGATTCCATCACTCCCGTCGTGCCGCAATTTGGCATAGAACCCGGAAAGGCGGCCCATTACCGCCAACGCATCGCGGAGCTGTTTTATGGTTGATGGATGGTGGGCACTGGCCCGCTCCGAGGAAGTGACCTCGGCCAAGCCGATCAATGTCGATCTTGCCGGTCAGCCGATCGTGCTGTGGCGAGACAGGGGGGGCGTGGCGCGCGCGCTGGAGGATCGCTGCCCACACCGCCGCGCGCCGCTGTCGCTGGGCTGCGTGCTGGGCAATGGCATGATCCAGTGTGGCTACCATGGCTGGACGTTTGATGGCGCGACCGGTCATCTCAAGGACATACCCAACCTCAAAAGCGATACGAAATTTCCCGCGCTCTACCGGGCGAACGCCTTCGCGGTGGCCGAAAGCGGCGGGTTTTTGCGGGTATGTCTTGACGCAAAGGCAGCGCCCCCCGCCCCGGCCAGCGAAACGCTGCCGCTGTCGGGCACGGTCAATGTCGCGCTGGACCATGAGCATTACATTGCCGCGCTGTTCGATGATCCGTCGCTGGTGCTCGCCATGCGCGGGGTACGTTTCACCCCCTATCTCATGGCCGAACTGGCCGAACGGGAAGGCAGGCTGGTGCTCGAACGCTCTTGCCAGTGGGCCGGGCCGCGCTGGCCCTCGCCGTTCAGTTCCGATTTCCCCATCACCCTGCGCATCTCCACCGACCCGGTCACAGGCGAGTGCGATCTGCTGCTGCGCGATGACGCCTTCAACCCGCTGCTCAGCGCCACGCTGGCGCCGGTTCCTGCCGCGCGGGGGGTGACGCAGGTGCGCTGGCGGGCAAAGCTTGCCACGCGCAGGCCGGGGCTGATGGCGAAATGGCTGGGAGCCGGCACACCGCTCACCGTTTTGCCCGCGATCGATGGCGCGGCGTTGCGGGTGCTCAAACCATCCGCCTCTATCCACGCCGCCGCCCTGCGTGAAGCGATGACCACCGCCACACCGCAGGCCGGAGCCGCCTGAATTACTTGAGGAGACGATCATGCTCGACGTCAAGGATACCGCCGTCACGGATGACCATGCCGATCCGGTAATCGGCGATCCACGCGCCTTTGCCGAAAAGGTCGCCGCCTGGGTGCCGCATGACATTGTGCTGAAGGACGCCTGGTTCCCGCTGGCGCATGGTTTTGCGGTGACCGAAAAGCCGGTCCGCCGGGCGGTCTATTCGCAACCCTATTTCCTGTGGCGCGAGGGTGGCAAGGCGGTGGCGGCGGAATGCCATCCCGCCGATGGTCTGACCGCGAGCAAAAGCGCCTATACCGATGCCGCCGGGCGCTATCCGGTGATCGAGAAATACGGCTATGTCTGGTGCTGGCTGGGCAACCCCGCCAACGCCGCGCCGGAACATCTGCCCAGCCTGCCCTATCTGCCCGAAGATGGCGGATTGCCGCTGCATATGCTGGGCACGGTGCGCTTTGACTGCACCGCGCCGCTGAGCCTCGAAAACCTGATCGACCTGACCCACGCCGATTTCCTCCATGCAGATGTGGTCGGCGACGAGAAGATGGACAAGGAAACCGTCGAGGTGTTCCACGACACCGAGAGCATCACCATGGTGCGCACCTGCGTGAACAAGTCGGTGGCGCCGGTGATGAAATTGTTCGGCGGGGTCAAATCCGATGTGCAGCAGGTGCGGCAAGTCATCCGCATCTATCTGCGCAGCCACGCCGCCATCGCCTATGGCCGGTTCAGCCCCGGCGACAATGTGCAGCTGTTCCACCCCTGCGTGCCCGAAACCCGCGATCGCACCCGGTTGGACTATACGATGAACACGTCGAACGTGAAGAAGAACAATCCGTTCCGCTACGTCATGCCCAAGGCGAGCTACAAGGTTTCGCGGCAGGACAGTTCCATGACCAGCCCGCAAAGCCCGCGCTACATGCGGCCCGAAAAGCGCAAGGATCTGCATTCGCCGCTGGACGAGGCGGGGCAAAAATATCGCGTGCTGATGCTGGCACTGGCCGAAAGACAGGCGCGGGGCGACTTTGCCCATCGCGATAACGTCAGCGCGGATTGTAGCGAAATCATAGGATACCAGAAGCCATGAGCAAACTTGTCAACGCAACCGGTGGAGAACGCCGCTGGTGGGGCGTGATGCCCATCCTGCCCGCGCCCGTTATGGGCGGCATCGCCAAACAGATGGAGGCCGTAGGCTTCGAGGGCTGCTTCTCGCTCCAGATCTATGGCCCGCCCTTCGTGCCGATGTCGGCCGTTGCCGCGCTGACCGAAACGCTGAAAGTTTCCACCGGCATCGCCGTGGCCGGCACGCGCAGCCCGGTGGAAACCGCCTTTGCCGCGATGGAACTCGACACCATCAGCCAGGGCCGCTTCATCCTCGGCCTTGGCACATCGCTGCATAGCGCATTGAGCGGGATCTATGGCGAACCCAAGCGCAAGCTCTTGTCGCACCTGCGCGAGGTGGTGAAAGTGGTGCGCTACATCAACGCCAATGCCCACAAGGGGATGGAACCGATCCACGGCGAATATTTCAACGCCGAATGGACCGAGATGATGCTGACCGCCCCGCCGGTGCGCGAGAGCGTGCCGATCTGGATTGCCGCGCTCAAGGACAAGCTGACCAGCCTGGCGCTGGAAATCGGTGACGGCCTTATCGTCCACGCCTTGTGGACGGCGGACTACACCGTGCAGAAAAAGCCCTTCATCGAGGCGGAGCTGGCCCGTTTCGGCCGCCAGCGCAAGGATGTCGAAATCAACGCCTGGCCGTGGGTGGCGATCAACGACGACAAGAGCCAGGCGATCAACGACAGCCGCGCCACCGTCGCCGGATACATCGGTTACAAGGAATATGAACCCTTCTTCGATGCGCTGGGCTTTGGTGATCTGGCGCGGTCATGCCAGCTGGCGGCGGGCGAACATGGCGATGTGTCGAGCGTTATCAACAATGTCAGCGACGAGGTGGTGCAGGCCTTCGTCAAATGCGGTCCGGTTGACGAGGTTCTCGAACAGATCGAGCCGTTCTGGAATGTGGTCGATTCACTGTGCCCCATGACGCCTTACCGCAACCTGACGATGGAGCAGTTGACCCACTACAATCAGGGCATCTACGCGATGGTTGCCGAGGCAAAGCGCCGCGCGGGCTGATAGGGGTTGCGCGGCGGGGTAGTTACTGCCCTGCCGCGGCCACCAGTTCCTCGCTGATCTTCCACAAGCGTTCCGCGCCTTCGCGGCTTTGTCCCGCCGGGGTGGTTTTGGTCACCGCCCGCTTGACGAAATATTCGCCCGTGGCCTCCCCGCCGCCGCCCTGCGCCAGCCAGAGAATGGTGTCCGCGCCCTGCTCGGCCGTGAGCTGGAAAGGCCGGGACACAAAATACATGGCCTTGACGAGCCAATTGCCGTGGGTGGGAAAGTTGGTGCCGACAAGGCCGGGATGCACCGCGTTCGCGCGAATTCCATCCCCGGCGAGGCGGGGTGCCAGCGCCCGCACGTGCAGGATATTGGCCAGCTTCGACTGGGCATAGGCATCGCCGGGGCTGAATTTGGTCGCCAGTTGCAGATCGTCCCAGCGCATATCTTTGGCAAAGGTGTGGGCGACCGAGGCGGTGTTGATGACCTGAGCCCCCGGCCCTGCCGCCCGAAGCAGGGGCAGCAGGCGGTTGGTCAGCAGAAACGGCGCCAGATGGTTGGCGGCAAAGCACTGCTCCAAACCATCCGCCGTGACCACGCGCCGTTCGGGAATGAAGCCGGCATTGTTGGCCAGCACGTCGATCCGGTCGGTCAAACCG
>CAIWFP010000352.1 GCA_903911985.1 uncultured Sphingomonadales bacterium | reverse complement strand
GCGTCATCCTTGGCGCCGTCCTTCGTGGCCGCCGCCTTCAGCTGCGGGTGGCGGCTATAGAGGAAGGCCTGCTGCGCCATGGTCAGACAGTTGGAGGTGATCCAGTAGATCAGCAGCCCCGAGGCAAAGGGCGACATCACGAACATCATCATCCACGGCATGATACTCATCATCTGCTGCTGCGCGGGGTCGGCCTGCGCCGGCTGCAGCTTGAACTGGCCCCACATGGTAACGCCCAGCAACAGCCCCAGCACCCCCAGCCCCAGCAGCGAGGGCGGCGTCCACGGGATCAGCCCGAACAGATTGAGGATATGCACCGGATCGGGCGCCGAAAGATCCTTGATCCACAGCACAAACGGCTGGTGCCGCATCTCGATGGAAACGTTCAGCACCTTGTAGAGGGCAAAGAAGATCGGGATCTGCAGGAACACCGGCAGGCATCCGGCCAGCGGATTGACCTTCTCCTCCTTGTAGAGCTTCATGGTTTCTTCCTGAAGCTTGGGCTTGTCGTCCTTGTGCCGCTCCTGCAGCGCCTTCATCTTGGGCTGGAGCGAGCGCATCGCCGCCATGCTCTGGAACTGGCGCTGGGCCACGGGGAACATCACCCCGCGCACAATCGCGGTCAACAGGATGATCGCCACGCCAAAGTTGCCGACGGCATGGAACAGGCTGCGCAACAACAGGAAGATCGGCTTTTCGACAAAGCGGAACCAGCCCCAGTCAATCGCCAGCCCAAAATTGGCGATCGCCGGGCCACCATTCTGACCTTGGCCATTGGCCCCCGCCTCATAACGGTCGAGCACAAGCCCTTCCTTGGCGCCAGCAAACAGCCGCGTCACATGGGAAAGACTCTGCCCCGGCGCCACCACGGCGGGGTGATAGATCAGGTCGGCGCGATAAAGCCCACCGCCCAGCGCGCGAAAATCGCTGGTCGTGCCACTCGCATCGGGCACCAGCACGCTCATCCAGTAGATGTCGGTAAAGCCCAGCCAGTCGGTCGTCCCCTCGCCGGCAACCGCCCCGGCCTTCTGCACATCCTTGTAGTCCGTCTTGAACCTCACAATGCCGTCAAAGGCGCCAAACGGCCCCGAGTGGATATTCCAGCTATCAAGGCTGGCGGTGCGATCGGTGCGGGTGATCAGCGCGAAAGGCGTCACATTAACCGGCGCCGCCCCCTTGTTCTCCAGCCCCTGTTTCACCGTGATCATGTAATCATCGTCGATGGCATAGGTCAGGGTAAAAATCTGCCCGGTCGGGTTGGTCCAGCTCAGCGTCACCGGCGTCGCGGGGGTCAGCTTCGCCCCGGCGGGCACAGTCCAAACCGTATTGCCCTGTGGCAGCTCCACCCCGGCGGAACCACCAACCCAGCCGGCCTGCGCGAATTGCTGGCCCAGCGTGCCGGCGGGCGAGAACAGCCGCACCGGGCCGCTGGCCTTGTCCACCGTGGCGCGATGGCGGTTCAGCGTCAGATCGTCGACCACGCCGCCCACCAGATTGATCGAGCCCGACAGCCCCGGCGCGGCAATCGCCACGCGCGAGGCAGGGCTGAGCGCCGTCGCCAGCTCGCGCGCCTCCAGAGCCCGGTCATTGGCATTGGTCAGCCCGCCCTCGCGGGTGGGCTTCAGCGTCGTGGGATCAGCCGCCGCCGGGCCACTGGCCCCAGCGCCACCGGCCCCATTTCCACCCGGCAGCGCCGCCAGCGAACCACCCGCCGCCGTGCTGCCAGCCCCAGCCCCGGCCGCCGCAGCAGCCACCGGCTTGGGCTTATAGGCATTGGGATAGTAATGCTTGATCATCGCGTCCCAGCCGAACAGCAGGATAGCGGTGGCCACCATCCCCAGAATCATGTTGCGCTGGCTGAAAGAAGGCTGTTTGTTCACGACGTATCCCTGACTATTCCTGCCCCCGGCGCCCGAAAATACTGGCGAAAATACTGGCCAGACGGGCCCAAGCCGCGCCTAGGGCACCGGATCATAGCCGGTGCCACCCCAAGGATGGCAGCGCAATAGACGCTTCATCGCCAGCCAGCCACCCTTAATCGCACCATGCCGCTCCAGCGCCGTGATGGCATAGGCCGAGCAGGTCGGCAGATAGCGGCAATTGGCCCCCATCAGCCGCGAGGGGCCCAGCTGCCAGCCCCGCACCAGCCAGATCAGCAGGCGCTTCACGGCGCCTTCCCGGCAGCATCTGCAGGTTTGCGCGGATGAGCCCCAGCCCCGCCCCCAGCCTTGCCCCTGCCATGAGCCTTGCCGCCGCCCTTGTGCCTTGGCCCGCGCGGCGGATCGCCCTTGCCGGCCCGGGCCCGCTCAAAGGCGGCGATAAGCTCCTGGCGCAGCAGGGCAAAGTCGCGCTCCACCCCGCCCTCGCGGCCAATCAGCACATGATCGTGGTGGGGCAGACCAAGCGTCGGCAGCAATTCGCGCAGCAGCGCCCGAAAGCGCCGCTTCATGCGGTTGCGCACCACGGCGTTGCCGATTCGCTTGGTAACGGTAATGCCAAAGCGCAGGCCCAAATCGCTACGCTGGGGGTTCTCCCCGTCCGGCCCGCTATTGTCCGCCCCCCGGTTATCCCGCGCAAGCAGCACAAAACCGGGCCGCGAGACCCGGATACCGCGATTGGCGGCGAGAAAATCGGAACGGCGAGACATCACCCGGGGCTTTGCCACCGCGGCAGCCACCACCCCGGCGCTATCTGAGCCGGCATTGGGCGAATCAACGGGGGCACTATCCCCCACGGGCTGATCCGCCGCTAAAGCCTAGATCAGGCCGACAGCTACTTGCGGCCACGGGCGCGGCGAGCGGCCAGCACCTTGCGGCCGCCAACAGTGGCCGAACGCGAACGGAAGCCGTGGCGGCGGGCGCGGACGAGCCGGCTGGGCTGAAAAGTGCGCTTCATCTCAAAAACCCCGAAACAGGCCCGCACCCATTG
>CAIWFP010000351.1 GCA_903911985.1 uncultured Sphingomonadales bacterium | reverse complement strand
GCCTCGCTATAGCCTGCGGCCTTCGCCTTCGCCAGCGCCGCCTCTGCCGCCCCGCGCGAGGCGAAAGGGCCGCAGCGCACGCGCCATACCCGGCCCGACAGGCTGACCACACCGCCTACCGCCTGTGCGACCTGCTCGGCCCGTCCGCGCACGCCATAGGCGCCAGCCTGCACCACCAGCGTCTCGCCAGTGGCGGAGGCGAATGCCGCCATCGGCGCCGAGGCAGCGGGTGCGGCAAGGCCTGTCTCGTCAGGTTTGGGTTTGTGATGTCCCTTGGGATGCGCCGGATTGGGCGCAGGCTTTTGGCTATCATCGGCATGACTGCTCTTTGCACCCACCTCGGCATCGGTCTTTCCAGCGGTGCTGTCATCGTCCTTCGCCTGTTTTGCGGGCTTGGCTTTTTTGGCTTTGACCTTGTCAGGCTTTACCGCGTGGCGCCCCTTGGGGCCGGGTTGGGCATGACTGGCTTCGGCATGCGGCTGTCGTGTGCGGCTGAGTGTCTCCGGCTGCACAACCGTGCCCCCTGCCCCTCCCATGCCCATCCGCGACATGGGCTGGATTAGGTATGAGCGTGGCGGCTCGACCGGTCGAACCACATTCGGGCGCGGGGCGGTAGAGGGCTGCGTCGGCGGGCCATAGGCATAGACAGCGCCGTTCTGATCGAGCCGCTGCCCGCTGTCCGACGTGGGAAAGGCACCGGAGCGGGCGCCGGCTCGGCAGGCTGGGCCGCCTGTTCCACCGGAGGTGCGGGCGCATATTGCTGGGCGGGCGCGGCGTAGGCCGGCTCTGGCGGCGGCGCATAGGCGGGAGCGGGCGCATATTGCCGGGCCGGGGCAGCAGCGGGCCGCGCGGGCGGTGCATAGGCCTGTGCCGGTGGAACATAGGAAGCCCCGGCGTCCGGCGGCATGGGGGCAAGATCAGAGGCAGGGGAGGCTTGCGGTGCGGCATAGGCCTGCGGGACATATGCCGGCGGGGCAGAAGTCTGTGGGGTTGGGGCCGGAGCTGACGCGGCCTGGGCGGGCGGAATCGGGTGCGCATAGGCCGGAGCGCGGGCCACGGCACGTGGTGTTGGAACGGCGGGGGGGGGCACATTGGCTGGCGCCACTATCGGCCGCAAAACTGGCGGCGCGGCGGAGGTCAGCGAAACCGGCTCGTCCGGCGCCAATCTGCGGGTCAGCACCGCCAGCAGGGGCTGCGGCGTCGGCATACGCTCCGGTGCCGATCCTCCTGCCCGCAGTGCCGCCCGCTCGGGCTCCGGGGGGTTCACCCGGCGCACCCGCACCGTATCGTGGTCGCCAATGCCAAGCTGTGTGGCGGCGCCTTGCGAGAGCGAAATAACCCGGTTGCTATCCATCGGCCCACGCCGGTCCACCCGGACAAGAACGGTCCGCCCGCTCGTCAGCGAGGTGACCTCGACATAGGAGGGGATCGGCAGGGTATGATGCGCCGCGGAAATACCGGCGCCCTCGCCATCCACCGCGACATAGCCAACCGCGTCGTAATTCATCACATCGGCCGGGGTATAGGTGGTGCTGCCTATCGAATATTGCTCGCCCAACACCACCGGAAAGTCGGCTCCCGGGCCGTTTGGCTCAGAGCCAGGCGCGGCGGCCAATTGGGCGGGTTTGGCCTTGTGTGCCAGCGCGGACACGCTGCCCCCCACGCATGCGCCGCCAAGAAGGCAGGCCCAAAGCGAGGCTGCTGCCAGCGAATGGCCAAGGGCCGACGCCCTGTCAGAGAGTAGAGGCAATTTCATCGGCCAGCAGTCCCACGCTCAACGCATAATAGTTGGAGCAGTTATATTCGAGGATAACCCGATAATTACCAGTTAAGAGAAACGCGGTTTTACCAACACCATCCGGTTCGATCAGCGCGGCCAATGTGTCATCGGTCAGCGGCCTTTGTGTCGTCACCCCCCGCGCGCGCCACTCCCGCATGGTCAGCCAGCGCGAATGGCGGGCGTGAACCCGGGGGCATACGGGCGAATTCAGCGGGCTGCCCAGTTCCGCCCGGTCGAAACCGGGTGGCAGAATGGCAACGGTGCCCCACTCCTCGCCCGGGTGCCAGCCGGCATCGCGGAAATACTGGGCGATGGAGGCCAGCGTGTCGGCCGGATTGCTCCAGATGTCGCGAATGCCGTCGCCGTCGCCATCCTGCGCCAGCCGCAGATAGACGCTGGGCAGGAATTGGGGATTACCGAAGGCCCCCGCCCAGCTGCCCACCAGCTGGGAACGCGGCACGCCAGTATCCGCGATTTTCAGCAGGGCGATGAATTCTCCAGCGAACAATTCGCGCCGCCGCCCCTCATAGGCTAAAGTGGCCAGCGAGCGGGCCAGATCGAAATCGCCGTGGTAGCGGCCGAAATTGGTCTCATTGCCCCAGATCGCCATCAAAATCGGCGCCGGCACGCCATAGCGCGCCTGGATCCGCGCGGCATCCGGCGCGACCGAACGATAGAGCGCGCGGCCCGCCGCAATGCGGGCGGCATCGACATGGGCGCGGCGATAGGGCGCGAAATCGGGCGCGGCGGCGGGATTGGCCCCGGCGCCGGAACCGGGCTGAGAACGATCAAACGCGATAACCCGGGGGTTGAAGCTGAGCCCCGCCGTCATCCGCTGGATCGTGGCTTCACTCACGCCTTCCGCGCGGGCGCGGGCCGACAGAAACTGCAAAAAACCCTGAAAGCGCAGTTCGGTGGCAGAATCGGTACTGATGGTCTCGACACTGGCTGCAACGCTGGCGGGGAGTTGGGCGGCAGGCCCATGGCTGGCAGGATCAGAGGCTGCGCCCTGTGCTTGCGCCCCTGTCACGCTCATCACCATGGCAAGGCCGATCAACATGGCGCCAGTCCGGCTCGTCCGCCGCCCGACGGAGACATTTCCATCCGATATTGCCAGACCAGATTTCCCGCAGATCCTCATGGAGGCATCCTTGCCATAACGCATTGGTAAAAGGAATGGCGCGCGGCGGGCTTTACCCAGCCGGATTTTTTACATCATTCCGCCCCGCGCCAGACGCTCAATGCGCCTGCTGGCTTGCAACGAACGAATCTTTGGCTATTCGGGGGTCTCCCGGGCTCAGGCCCATGGACAGGTGGCCGAGTGGTTTAAGGCAGCGGTCTTGAAAACCGCCGTGGGTGGAAGCTCACCGTGGGTTCGAATCCCACCCTGTCCGCCAATTATCTTCAATTATTATATATAAATCAATGTATTGGCGATCATCATGTTATTGGGCCCCACTTTAGGCCCCATTTTGGCCAGCCGTGCCCATCGATTGGGGCCGATGCTGGAAGTAGTCACACCACCACCCGAACATTCAGCACCTCGTCCAACCACCGCGCAGCTCGCTTGCGCAATGTCACGTGCGGGCTGCTGACGCCACACTCCACGATGCGTGCCAGCGCTTTAGCTCCGCAATGAGCGCCCTGCTGGCCGTGGACGCTATGATTGAACTGATCAAACGCTTGATCCAGCCGCTGATCGGCACGCTCAATGGGATTCAGGAACGGAATGATGTTGGACATCGGATAGCTCCATCCATGCTTCGGAGCTTCCGTATGATGGTCACAAAGTCACCTCTGTCCACGAGATAGTTGCTGGCAGCAAAGGTCAGCGCGGTCCAACACGGGATGGCGTTGAGAACGGTGCCGGCTTGCGTCAATGTGTGCTCCCGTGGTCGCCGGGAGTGGCTCACCGCGCCAACAGCAGCTGTTCGGCGTCAGCGCCTTTGGCCAAAAAATGGGGTTGCGGATAACTGAGGGATTGGG
>CAIWFP010000350.1 GCA_903911985.1 uncultured Sphingomonadales bacterium | reverse complement strand
ATCCTCTTGAGGAACCGGAATATCAAACGCCACCCCCAGGTCTGTCCTATTTCCCTGCTCCTAAACCGCCCCGGCGCCGAAATTTGCGCAAATCCCGCTAAATCTGAGGTTAACCCGGCGCGTTCTATCGCCTATGAGCACATGCCTGTCTGGCCGGGTTTCGGCGCGGGGCTGAAATGAAGGTTGGGCGCGGTAATGGCGGGTAAAAATAGCGGGCCTGTGAAATTGCGTCGCGGAACCTCTGGCGGCGGGCGCTGGCCGTGGTTGCGTCCGTTGGCGATCTGGCTGGGGTTGCCCGCGCTGGTGCTGGCTGGGTTGCTGTTCACCGCGGTGGTGATCGAGGCGCAGCAATTGCCGGGCTTTGGCGATCTCAAATCCAGCCAGAGCGGGCAGACCATTGTGGTGCGCGCGCGCGATGGCACCGAGCTGGTCTCCCTCGGGCCGAGCTATGGCCGGTGGATGGCCTATGGCGAAATTCCCGAGGTGATGAAGCAGGCGATCGTTTCCACCGAGGACCGGCGGTTTCGCGAGCATATCGGCCTTGACCCGATCGGCATCGCCCGCTCGTTGATGGTGCGGGTGACCAGCGGGCATTGGCGGCAGGGGGGGTCGACCATCACCCAGCAGCTGGCGCGCACGGTGTTTCTCAACAACAACCGCACCTTTAACCGCAAGGCGCGCGAGGCGCTGATCGCCATGGCGCTGGAGTATCGCTTCTCCAAGGACGAGATTCTCGAACTCTATCTCAACAAGGTCTATTTCGGCGGCGGGGCCTATGGCATCGATGCCGCCGCGCGCAAATTCTTTGGCCACTCGGCGGCGCAATTGTCGCTGCCCGAGGCGGCGATTATCGCCGGGCTGGTGAAGGCGCCGTCGCATTTCTCGCCCACGGCGGATGCCCAGGCGGCCAAGGATCGCGCCCATGTGGTGTTGACGGTGATGGCTGATGCCGGGGCGATTTCCAGCGAGGAGGTCGCCAGCGCCAATCTCGACGCGGTGCATCTGGCGCCGGAGGGCAAGCAGAATTCGGTGCGCTATTTCACCGATTGGGCGCTGCCCCAGCTGGACACACTGGTGCCGGATAATACCCAGCCTATCGAGGTGTGGACCACGCTGGACCCCAAGATGCAGCAGGCGGCAACCGACGCCGTGGCGCAAAACGCGCCGGCCGGCGCGCAAGGGGCGCTGCTCAGCCTCGATACCGATGGCGGCGTGCTGGCGATGGTCGGGGGCACGGATTACGTCACCTCCAACTATAACCGCGCGACGCAGGCGCAGCGCCAGCCGGGATCGGCATGGAAGCTGTTCGTCTATCTCGCCGCGCTGGAGGCGGGGGTGAAGCCGGATGATCCGGTGGTTGACCAGCCGGTGACCATCGATGGCTGGAGCCCGCGCAATTCGGGCGGGAAATATGCCGGCAAGATCGATGTGCGCACCGCCTTTGCCTATTCGAAAAATACCGTGGCGGCGCAATTGGGCCAGCAGGTGGGTTTCCAGACGGTGGCCGACATGGCCAAGCGGTTTGGCATCTCGACCGCCGTTGCCATCAACCCCTCGATGGTGCTGGGCACCAATGATGTGCGGCTGATCGAGCTGACGCGCGCCTTTTCCGAGGTTTCGGCAAGGGGCACTTCGGTCGAGCCCTATGGCATTACCAAGGTGGTGACGCCCGATGGCCGGGTGCTGTACCAGCGCCAGCAATCGCAGGGCCAGACTTTGGTCGCGCCCTTTGTGGCGGCCGGGATTACCGACCTGCTGCAGACCGCCGTCAATATCGGCACCGGCAAGGCGGCGCAGATCGGCCGGCCGGTGGCGGGCAAGACCGGCACCACCACCTCCAGCAAGGATGGCTGGTTCCTCGGCTTTTCCAGCGGCATCACCACCGGCGTGTGGATGGGGCGCGACGATGCCAAGGCGATCCCGGGGCTTGCCGGTGGCACCGCGCCCGCGCGCGCCTTTGCCCAATATATGAAACTGGCGGTGGCCGGGCGTCCGGTGGAACAGTTCGATACCCAGCTGAAGCTGCCCGAGTGGCAGCTGGAGCCTGACGACGAGGCCAATGGTGGCGGGGGCAGCTATTACTATACCGACGATCAGGGCAATCTGGTGAGCGCGGGGCCGCATGGCACGGCCTCTGGCGAACCGGCGGGGACGCGCGGGGCCCAGCTGCCAGCCGGTGCGCCGCCCGCCGCCGCCAATGACGACTTCCTCAATCAGGCGACGGGTAACGATCGCCCGCCGCCCAAGTTCAAGAAGATACCCGGGTTTTAAGCGGGGGGTTTTGAGCGGGGGGATTAAGGGGAAGATGCGAGGGGAAGATGCGAGGGACTCGTTAGACGTGCCGATTTACCGTGTAAATCGGTTGGCCCTCGCGCTCCCTTTGCCTGTCAGGCTCAGCGCATCATCTGCGGCCCGGCGCCTTGCCGCGAAGCGGCTAAAATAGCCTGCGGCGCTGAGGTGTGGCGCAAGGCCGGACCTGTGGCGCGACGATGACAAGTATGTGAGCGCGAGGGGCCAACCGATTTGCAATGGCAAATCGGCACATTAAACGCCCCATCGCATCTGCCCTTGATTTCTAAGCTTAATCCTTGGTTTGCAGGCGGATGCCGACATAGGTGGCGGGCTCGCCCCGGCGCTGGACCTGGAGCATGATCGCGGGCCGGTTGCCGGCTTGAGCGGCGCGCAGTTCACGGGCGAGATCGGCGGTGGAGGCGAGCTTGTGGTTGTTGGCCGAAAGCACGATATCGCCGCGCTTCAGCCCCTTGGCACCCGCGTCGGTTGTGGGATCGACATCGGCGATGACCACGCCGTGCAGATCATTGCCCACGCCCAGCTGGGCCGCGAGTTGCGGGGTGATGGTCAGCACCGAGAGGCCCAGCAATTTCTGCACCGCGCCGCTGGCGCTATCTTCCTTGGTGGCGGAGGAATCGTCGCTGTCCTTCTGTTCGGGATCGAAGGTTTGCTTGGCCAGTACGTCCTCGCTGGGCCGTTTGCCGACGGTGACGTTGAGCGTGAGGTGTTGCCCTGCGCGGATCAGCTCGATGGGAATGGCGGTGCCGGGCGGGGTGTTGGCCACCAGATAGGACAGGGTCTGTTCCGGCGAAACCTCGCGGGCGTTGACCTTGACCACGACATCGCCGGTTTGAATGCCGGCCTTGTCGCCAGCCTTGCCCGGTTCCACCGATTCCACCAGCTCGCCGCGATGGTGGGGCAGGCCCAGCGCGTCGGCGACATCTTCGGAGATGGGCTTGATGCGCACGCCCAGATAGCCGCGCTCGATCGCCTGACCCTGCTTCAGCCGCTCGACAATCGGGGCCGCGGTTTCGGCGGGGATGGCAAAGCCGATGCCGATATTGCCGCCGCCCGAGGTGATGATCCAGTCGTTGATGCCGATGACATTGCCGGCCATGTCGAACATGGGGCCGCCCGAATTGCCCGAGTTTATCGCCGCGTCGGTCTGCATGTAGCGATCATAGGCGCCGGGGCCGGTATCGCGGTTGACCGAGGAGATGATGCCCGCCGTGACCGTGCCGGCGAGGCCATAGGGGTTGCCGATGGCGATTACCCAGTCGCCCGCGCGGGCCTTGGCGGAATCGCCGAACTTGACGAAGGGCAGCGGCCTGGCGCTGTCGATCTTGAGCACGGCGAGGTCTGATGCCTGATCGCGACCGATGAGCCGCGCCTTGTACTCGTTGCCGTCGGACAGGCGGACGGTGATCGCATAGGCGAGGCCCGTATTGTCCATGGTGACGACGTGATTGTTGGTGACGACGTAGCCATCGGCGGAAATGATGAAGCCCGAGCCCAGAGCGCCGCCCTCATGGGGCTGGCCGCCGCCCTGACACAATTTGCCAAAGGGCGTGTCGACGCAGGCGGCGGGGGCTTCCTTGATCTTCTGGCGGGTGGTGATGTTGACCACCGCCGGTTGCAGTGCCGCGGTGAGATCGGCGAAGGAAGCGGGCGCGCCGGGGCGGGGGCCGCCGGGCTGAATCTGGAGCGCCTGGAGGCGCGTCTCGTCGTTCTGGGCCACCTGCGCGGCGGCGGGCGTGATGGTGAACAATGAGAGCGCGGCGGTGCCCAAAAGAAAGGTTTTGGCCAACGGGAAGGTTTTGGCCAACGGGGAATGTTTTGTCAGTCCGGGAGCTTTTCGCACGGGGGGTCTCGTCCTTTTTCATCCCGGCCCCGCCGCTGTGGCGGAGGCCGATGTTCCGAATTGGCGCCTGATTGGCGCCGGATTGGCGCCGGATTGGCTCTGGGGCTTATTGAGCGCCTTTGCCCTGAACGCAGATTGAACGGGGGAGGGGCTGGGCGGGATTGGGTGTCCCGCCGGCAGCCCCCGACCAAGCCCCTTGTTTGCCCCTATTTGCCCCTATTTGCCCCTGCCGCCCGGCGCCGCGCCGCCGCCCCGGAACTGGCGCAGGTAATCGTTGCTGGGCGAAAGGACGATGGTGGTGCCCGCCTTGTT
>CAIWFP010000349.1 GCA_903911985.1 uncultured Sphingomonadales bacterium | reverse complement strand
GCCCCTATCCCCCGCCCCCGCCCCCTCCCGGACCGCGCCCTGAGCCCCCCCAACTTGCCCCGCCCCCGATTTGTGTTCTAAACGCGACACGGAGGACGCGCCGCCCGCAACAGCGGGGGCGCCTGACAGGAGGAATACCCCAATGCACAAGCGCCCGGCCGGGCGGCTGGTGGCATGGGCGGCTGCTTTGCCCGCCCTTGCCCTGCCCCACATGGCTTCAGCCCAAACAATCGCGGCCCAAACACTCCCGCCGGTGGCCAATGGCGCCGATACGGTCTGGATCATGATCTCCTCGGCGCTGGTGCTGCTGATGTGCATGCCGGGGCTTGGCCTGTTCTACGGCGGCCTGGTGCGCACAAAGAATTTCCTCTCGGTGCTGGTGCAGGTCGGCGCCATCGCGGCGGTGGCCTCGCTGCTGTGGCTCATCTGCGGCTACACTTTGGCCTTCGGTCCGGTCAGCACCAGTGGCCCCGGCGCAGGCTGGCTGGGCGCGCCCACCATGCTGATGCTGCACGGTCTGGCCCCCTTGCGCGCCGGCCTCACCCTGCCGGAAAACAGCTTCGCGCTGTTTCAGATGTGCTTTGCGGCCATCACCCCGGCGCTGATGGCGGGCGCCTGGGTTGATCGCGCCCGCTTCGGCTGGGTGGTGGGTTTCTGCGCCCTGTGGGGTCTGGTGGTCTATGCCCCTGTGGCGCACTGGATCTGGGGCGGCGGCTGGCTGGCCACGCGCTTCGGCACGCTGGATTTTGCCGGCGGCATCGTGGTTCACACCACGGCGGGCGTTTCGGCACTGGTCATCGCGGCCATGCTCGGCGCGCGGCAGGGCTTCCCCAAAACGCTGATGATGCCGCACAGCCCGGCGCTGACGATGGCGGGCGCCGCCCTGCTGTGGGTCGGCTGGTTCGGCTTCAACGGCGGCTCGGCGCTGGCGGGCAATGGCTCGGCGGCCTCGGCGATCATCAACACCCACATCGCGGCCAGCGCCGCCGCCATGGCGTGGCTGGCCATAGAGCGGGTGGTGGTGGGCAAATCCACCAGCATCGGCTTTGCCACAGGCGCGGTGGCGGGGTTGGCCACGGTCACCCCGGCGGCCGGCATGATCGCGCCCGGCGCGGCGCTGCTGTTCGGCCTTGCCGCGGCGGCCATCTGCTTCCCCATGATCCAGCTGGTGAAACAACACTGGCACATCGATGATTCGCTGGATGTTTTCGCGGTACACGGCGTCGGCGGCATGACCGGCTCGCTGCTGCTGGCCCTGTTCCTCTCGCCGGCCCTCGGCGGCACGGGCTATGCGAAAGGCTTCACCCTCGCCCGCCAGCTGGAAGGCCAGCTCGTCGGCGTCGGCGTGGTGGCGCTTTGGTCCGCGCTGGCCAGCGCGGCGCTGGCATTCGGCGTCGGCAAATTCATCGCCATGCGGGTCAGCGAAGACGCGGAACGCGAAGGTCTCGATCTCGCCAGCCACGGCGAACGCGCCTGGGAACTGGACTGACCACTTGGGCCCGGCCTCCCGTCGGGGGCCGGGCAAAAAGCGTCAGGAGACCTCCCATCCCCTTGCGCCCTTGCCCGCGCCCCCACTCTTCTGCGATGAGGCGAATATGACGCCGCCCCGCCCCCTTTTCCGGCTCCCCCCGGCCGCCCTCATCGCCGGGGCCCTCCTCGCCGCGCTAGCGTCATCCCCGGCCCAAGCCCGCGACAACCTCGGCATCTTCGGCAACTGGGCCGCCTTCCGCGATCCCGGCGTGCCCCGCTGCTACGCCATCGCCCAACCCCGCCCTCCGGACAGGCCCGAACCCACCGCCTCCTCCTCCACCGCCCCCACCTCCTCCGCTTACGCCGCCATCGGCACCTGGCCGCGCCAGAACATCCACGGCGCGCTACATCTCCACCTCTCCCACCGCGTGCCGCCCAATGCCGCCATCACCCTGTCCGTCGGCAACCGCCGCCTGCGCCTCGTCGGCGGCGGCAACGACGCCT
>CAIWFP010000348.1 GCA_903911985.1 uncultured Sphingomonadales bacterium | reverse complement strand
GCTGATGCGGCCGCCCTTGCCGGAACCCTCGACATGGGCGAGATCAAGCCCTTCGCGCTCGGCCAGTTTGAGAGCTTCCGGGCTGATTGGCCGGTTGGTGGTGATTTTGGTGGGCACCGCTGCCGGGGCGGCCTCGGCTTTTGCCGGGGCAGGCTGCGCTTCCCCGCGCCGCGCCGCGACCTGGGTATCGGCCGGGCGAAAGCTGGCGATGAAGGCGTCGATTTCGGCGGGCGTGGCGGCGGCATCGGAAAATACCGCCACCAGCGTGCCTACCGGCTCTGCCTCGCCGCCCGCGCCAACCAGCACACGGGCAACGACCGCGTCATATTCGGCCTCTACCTCGTTGGTGATTTTCGCGGTTTCGATCAGGCACAGGGTCTGGCCGCGGGTGAAGGCTTCACCCTCCTTGACCATCCATTCGGCGATGGTGCCCTCGGTCATCTCGATGCCCCATTTGGGCATGCAGAAGGGACGTATATCGGCCATCAGCTGTTCCTCAGCGCCAGCCGAGAACATGGCGCACCGCTGCTTCGATCTTGTCGACCGAGGGCAGGTAGGCGCTTTCCAGTTCGCGGGCGAAGGGGATGGGGGTATGCGGCGGGGTTACCGCCTGTGGCGGGGCCTTGAGGCTGGCGAAGGCCCTGGCGGCTATCAGCGCGCAGATGTCGGCGGCAAGGCCGCAGCGGGGAGGGGCCTCGTCAACCACGACGACCCGGCCGGTCACCTCGACCGAATCGATGATCGCCTCCTCGTCGAGCGGGCTGGTGGTGCGCAGGTCGATCACGTCGCAGCCAATGCCCTCGGCGGCAAGCTTGTCGGCCACCGCCTCGCAAAAGCCCAGCAGCAGGCCCGAGGAGATGATCGTCACATCCTCGCCGGCGCGGGCAAGGCGGGCATGGCCAAAGGGAATGATCTGGTCGGCACCCTCGGGCACCTCGCCGCTCATGCCATAAAGCGCCTTGTGCTCAAGGAAGATCACCGGATCGTCATCGCGAATGGCTTGCCGCAGCAGGCCTTTCACATCGGCCGGGGTGGAAGGCATCACCACCTTGAGCCCCGGCATGCCGGTGAGGATCTGGTGGACCGACTGGCTGTGCTGGGCCGCCGCGTTATAGCCCGCGCCATAGGCCATGCGGATCACCACCGGGCATTTGGTCTTGCCGCCGAACATGTAACGGAACTTGGCCGTCTGGTTCCAGATCTGGTCGAGGCTGACGCCGATGAAGTCGGCGAACATCAATTCGGCAATCGGCCGTTTGCCAGCCAGCGCGAGGCCGGCGGCAGCGCCAATGATGGCGCTTTCCGAGATCGGCGTGTCGATCACGCGATCCTTGCCGAATTTGTCGAACAGCCCGGTCGAGGTGGACCAGATGCCGCCAATCGCCTCCGGCCCGCCGGGGGTGCCCATGCCGCCCACCACATCCTCGCCCAGCACCACAACGCTGCTGTCGCGCTCCATTTCTTCTGCGATCGTCGTAAGGACGGCGTCGCGGTACATCATCTGTGCCATGTCGGTCTCGTTCCTGCGATCAGTAGGCAATGTAGACGTCGGAAAGGACGTCTTCCGGGGTGGGGCGGTCCGCGGCGCGCGCGGCAACCACGGCGGCTTCGATGCTGTCCAGCACATCCTGATCGATCTGGTCGAGGTCGGCGTCGGTGAGCAGTTTCGCGCCGGTGACACTGATGCGGAAATTCTTGAGGCAATCGCGGCTTTCGCGGATGCGCTCAATCTCGCCCTTGGCGCGATAACGCTGCGGATCGCCCTCGAAATGGCCGAAGAAGCGTTCCGTGTCGAATTCCACCGCCGCCGGGCCGCCGCCGCCGCGCACAAAGTCCAGAACCTCGCGCATGGTGTCGTGCACGGCAAAGAAGTCGGTGCCGTCGGCGCGCCATACCTTCATACCGAAAGCCTCGGCGCGGCTGGCAATATCCCGCGCGGTGCCAACGGCATAGTCGACGCCGGTATGTTCGGAATAATGGTTGTTCTCGAACACGAAGATGCAGGGCGCCTGGGTCACCACGGCAAAGTTCATCGCCTCGAAGGTGGTGCCCTGGTTGCAGGCGCCATCGCCTGAAAAAGCGATGGCGACCTTGCCCTTGTTGTCGATTTTGGCTGATAGGGCCGCACCCACGGCTATGGGCGCCCCCGCGCCGACGATGCCGTTGGCACCGAGCATGCCCTTGTCGATATCGGCGATATGCATCGAACCGCCCTTGCCCTTGCACAGGCCCTCGCGGCTGCCCCAGATCTCGGCCATCATCCCGTTCAGCTCGCAGCCCTTGGCCAGGCAGTGGCCATGGCCGCGATGGGTGGAGACGATCTTGTCGTCGATGTCGAGGTGTTCGCACACGCCCACCGCCACCGCTTCCTGTCCGCAATAGAGGTGGGTGAAACCGGCGATCTCGCCGGTCTGGATCTCGGTATGCAGGCGTTCCTCGAACTCCCGGATGACCTTCATCTGACGATATGCGCGTTGCAGCGCTTCACGGCTCAGCTGCATTACAGTTCCTCGTTCATGGTTACAGGCCAAGCACGGATTTGGCGATGATCTGGGCCTGGACCTCGTTGGTCCCGCCGAAAATCGTCCAGGCTCGGCTATTGAGGTAGCGTGGCGCGGCCAGTTGCGCATCCCGCGAATGAACCGGCGCTGGCGCATCGGCACCATAGAGCGGCCGTTCCAGATCGAGCTGGAGCCCGCCCGCGCCATACAGATCAACAGCCAGCAGATCGATTTCCTGCCGCAGGTTGGAGGCCAGCAGCTTGGTTAGCGAGGTTTGCGGACCCGGCGGCCTGCCCTTGGCAATTTCCGAAACGATCTTCAGTTCGATCATTTCCAGCGCCTGCGCCGACAGACGGGCGCGGGCCAGTTTGCGGCGCCACTGATGATCGCCCGCCATGGTGCCGCCGCGCCCATCGGGCTCGCTCTGCGCGGCCTGTTCCAGCCGGTCGAGGTCGAAGCTCAGCTTGGGGGCATGGCAGGATCCGCCGCGCTCGTTTTCCAGCAGGAATTTGGCGATGGTCCAACCGGCTCCCTCGTCGCCAAGCCGGTCTTCGACCGGGACCACGACATCTTCCAGGAACACCTGATTGACCTCGTGGTCACCCGCCATTGTCAGTATCGGGCGCACGGTAATGCCGGGCTGGTTCATATCCACCAGCAGGAAGGAAATACCGGCCTGTTTGCGGGCGGTGGCATCGGTGCGCACCAGACAGAACATGCGGTTGGCATGGTGGGCATGGGTGGTCCAGATCTTCGACCCGTTGAGGATATAGCGATCGCCCCCGGCATCGCTAACACGCAGGGCGCGGCACTGCAAAGAGGCCAGATCGGAGCCGCTGCCCGGCTCGGAAAAGCCCTGACACCAGTAATCATCGCCGGTGAGAATGCGGGGCAGATAGCGCCGCTTCTGCTCTTCGGTGCCAAAGGTCCAGATCGCCGGGGCAACCAGCTTGAGCCCAAGTACGGTGAGGTTGGGCGCGCCGGCCAGCGCACATTCCTTTTCGAAGATATAGCGTTGCACCGCGCTCCAGCCGGTGCCGCCATATTCCACCGGCCACTGATAGCCCAACCAGCCCTGCTTGTGCAGAACGGCGTTCCAGGTCTGCCCGATTTCCGGCTCGACAAATACCGAAGGGGACCCCGCCGCACCGGATTTGACCTGCGGCGGCAGCTTGTCCTGCAGGAAGGCGCGGACCTCGTTGCGGAAAGCGATTTCCCCGGTGGAGAGATTGATGTCCATCAGCGTTCCATAATCGTCACGGCCGAGACGCCCGGTGCGCCATAAACATGGCTATAGGCGGTCTTGGGATTGCCGGGAACCTGGCGCCCGCCGCCATCTCCTCGCAGTTGCACGACATTCTCATATACTTGACGCAACCCGGATGCGCCGATCGGCTCGCCGCAGGCCAGACAGCCGCCATCGGTATTGACGGCAAGCTTGCCGCCAATTTCGGTGTGGCCCTCGGCCAGCCAGGCTTCCTGTTCGCCATCGCGGCAGAAACCGTTCTCGGCCATGTTCATCAGTTCCGCGCCCGCCTCGGTATCCTGAAGCTGGGCGAGGGCAATGTCTTCGGGCCCGATGCCGGCCATACGAAAGGCGTCCGCCGCCGCGATCCTCGTGGCCGAGCCGCGCGGGGCGGAATTTCCGGCGATGTCGATCGACGGCGCGAAGACCTCGAACGAACCCGGCGGGCGGGTGCGCATGGTCACGGCCTTCAACCGGATAATCGGCTTGCCCAGCTCGCGCGCCTTCTTTTCGCTGGCCAGGATCAGGGCAACGCCGCCCTCGGCCGGCGAGCAGAACATGTATTTCGTATAGGGGTCGCTGACCATCGGCGCCTCCATGATGGTTTCCAGCGACACCGGTTCGCGGCGCCAGGCATGGGGTGCGTGGACGGCGTTGCGAAAGGCTTTCTGCGAGACCCGGCCCAGCGATGTGGCGGAGATGCCGTGTTCGTGCATATAGCGCATGATCTTGGCGCCAAAGAACTGGGTGGTGATCATATAGCCCGCCTCGCCATACCAGTCGGGCAGGTTGTATTCGGCGGGCAGGGCGTTGAAGGCGCCGCGCGGATGCTTGTCGAAGCCGACGGCGAGGCCCAGATCATATTCGCCGGACTTGATCGCCATCTGTGCCGAGGCCAGCGCCGAGCCACCCGCCGCACAGCCATTGCGCACGTTGATGAACTGGATCCCGGTCAGGCCAAGCCGCTCGACCATGGTATCGGGATTGCCGGCGGCATCGGAGCCGCCATAGGCGAACTGAATATCCGGCCATTGCGCCCCGGCATCGGCCAGGGCCTGACGCACCGCGAAAACGCCCTGATCCAGCCCGGATACGCCCTCGGTGCGGCCAAAGGGATGGATGCCGATCCCGACAATGCAGACATCGCTCATGACAGGGCACTCACAGGCTGAAAAGCATGGATCAGCACCGGCTGCGCCGCGTCCGGATCGAGCGGGATCTGGGTCAGTTCGAGCGCCATGCCGATGCTGATGCGATCGAAGGCGACATTGGTCAGCCGGGCTTCGACGATGGTTTCGCCGGGCAGTTTCACATAGGCCACCGCCCAGGGAGCGAAGGCGTCTGGCCCGGCGTAGGGCGGCGATTTCGGGCGATAGCGCTGGATCGTATAGGACCACAGGCGCCCGGTGCGTTGCAGCGGCCATGGCTCGTAATCGGTGCCCGGCGGGCAGGGGAAAACAATCCGTCCAGACACGCGATTCCGGCCACCGATCAAACGCGGAGGATGCTCGTTGGTAAAGAGGCCTTCCGCGATAACGCTCATGTTTCTCCCATCCCGATTGCGAGTCTGTAATTGCTCTGCGCCCTTGTCTCTACGCCTGTGGGGGCAGGTTTTCCGACTCATCAAAACGCTAGGGTGGTCCACGGGCCGGTTTGTGAGACCTTATCGGCCGGAGGGACCTGAATGACCGAAATCTGGGACTATATCGTCGTGGGCGCGGGCTCGGCCGGGTGCGTGTTGGCCGAAAGGCTCAGTGCCGACGGGCGCTCGCGCGTGCTGGTTCTGGAAGCGGGCGGCGAAAACAACAGCTTTTGGGTAACACTGCCCAAGGGCGTGGCCAAGCTGGTGACCAAGCCCGCCCATATGTGGGTCTATCCGGTCAGCCAGCCGCGCGAGGAGGGCGGCCCGCTGGGCGAGGCCTGGATCCGCGGCAAGGGACTTGGCGGCTCCTCATCAATCAACGGCATGATCTGGAGCCGGGGTGAACCGGCCGATTACGATGCGTGGGAAGCCAGGGGCGCCACCGGCTGGAACGGCGCGAGCATGACCGAGGCTTTTCTGGCGCTGGAGGACCACGCCATGGGCGCGGGGCCGATGCGCGGCAGTGGCGGGCGGGTGCATGTTGATCCGGCGATTTTCACCTATCCGCTGGCTGATCGCATGATCGAGGCCGGCACGGCGCTGGGTTTGGCCCCGGTTGATGACCTGAACGCGACGCCGGGCCCCCGTGTGGGACTCTACAGCCACAATATCCGCAAAGGGCGCCGCGAAAGCGCCAGCCGGACATTTCTCGCCCCGGCGCGCAAGCGGCCCAATCTGCGCGTGGTGACGGGCGCGCTGGCGGAGCGTATCCTGTTCCGCGAAGGACGCGCGGTGGGGATCGAGGCGACGGTGAAAGGGCAGGCGCGCCGGTTCGCGTGTCGCGGCGAGATTATCGTCTCGGGCGGAGCGATGGAAAGCCCTCTGCTGCTGCAGCGGTCAGGCATTGGCGATGGCAACCGGCTGCGGACGGCGGGTATCGAGACCATCGCCCATTCCCCCGATGTCGGCGAGCGGATGATCGAGCATCTGTCGCTATCCATGCCCTATCGCTTGCTGAGCGGGCAGGGCACGCAGCGCAGCTTTTTCGGGCTGGGCCTGGCGGCGGCCATGGTCCGCTACTTCGCCTCGCGCAGCGGGATCATGGCCACCGGCCCCTTCGAGGTTGGCGCTTTTTGCAATGTGGCGCATCCCGATGGGCGGACCGATGCCCAGCTCTATCTCGGCGGCTACACGTTTCAGGTGTCGGAAGACAATAATCCCGTGCCGCTCGACAAGATTGACCGGCGCCCGGGCATCACCATCTACGGCCAGCTCCTGCGGCTGACCAGCGAGGGGTCCCTGCGGGTTACCGGGCCGCGCGGCAGCGACCCGCCCGAGATCCTCCCCAACTGGCTCAGCACCGAGCATGATCGCAAGTCGGCCGTGCAATTGCTGCGCAAGATGCGGGCGTTCATGGCTGCCCCGCCGCTGGGCGATCTGGTTGGCGACGAGGCGATTCCGGGTCCTTCGGTGCAGTCCGACGAGGAGCTGCTTGCCGTGTTCCGCCGCTTGTCCAGTTGCGGGCTGCATGCCATCGGCACCTGCCGCATGGGCGCGGATGCACAGGCGGTGGTTGATCCCCAGCTCAGGGTAAATGGCGTGGCCGGGCTGCGCGTGGTCGATTGCTCGATCATTCCCGGCCATGTGACCGGCAACACCAATGCGCCGGCGATGGCCATCGGCCTGCGGGCCGCGGCCATGATCCTGAAGGATCGGCCCTGACTGCCCGGGCGGATTTAGCTGTTCAGGGAAATATAGCCGAGCTGGGATGCCTTGAACACGGTCTGGCTGCGGTTCACGGCGTTCAGCTTGACCGAGGCGTTGTGAATGTGGAAGCGGACCGTGGCCCTGCTGCGCGACATGATCATGCTGATTTCCAGATCGGTCTTGCCAATCGCCGCCCAGCGCAGGCATTCCACCTCGCGCTTTGACAGGCGCGACCCCGGCGGCAAGGCCTGCACAGAGCCCATGACCTGCACATAGGTGGTGATGAAGGTGCGGGAGTAGAGGCCCAGCGCATCCTCAAGGGCAAGGAACTGCTCGCTCAGATCGACACAATCCCTGTCGATCGGGTTGAAGCTGACCGCGCCGATCTGGCCGAAAGGCATGTGGACCGGCACGACGATCGCCGCGCGGGTCATTGCGCGGGTCTCGAAATTGGTGAGGTCGATGGAGGTGAGGTAGGCGTTGGGCTGGCGCGTGTGGAAGCCCCCGGCATTGACCCAGAAGGGCTGGCTTTCAAACCGGCAGGCGGTGGTGATCGGGGAATCGAGCGCGATTCTGGAGTTTTGCCACCAGACCCGCGCATCTTCCGTCCAGCCGAACACGGTGCTGGCCAGCAACCGCCCCTCGCCATCCACTGGCGTGCGCTTGTCGGCGATGTCGTGAGCAGGGGCGGCACGCATGCCGCAGCTGATGGCGATTTCATGCAGGGCGTTGGCAGCGCGCAAGATGTCCCCAGCCGCCGAAACCCTGACAGAATCCAACCGCTCTTGCGATAGCAATGACAACTGACCCTCTCCTGTTTTCTATACTTATAATTTATAACACGTTCCCAACCCGGCCCATAGCACCGAACGCCCAAGGGCATCCCATAAGTTCTTGTCCATTACCCCTAGTCTTTTGCCTAGCGTGGCACAGGCCGCAGCGATGGTAATCAGAAAGGCGAAAAGGGGATGGCTGGTGAATATCGACCTCAGCGAAGACGAGGAACTGCTCAAGGCTTTGGCCGAGCGGTTTGTCAGCGAGACATATGACATGGATAGCCGGCGGGCTTTCCTGGCCGAGCAAAACGGCTTCTCCGCCACAAACTGGAAATTGCTGGGGGAACTGGGGCTGATCGCGGCACCGTTTTCCGCCGAGGCCGGTGGCATGGATCTTAACGCCACTGGAATCGCCACATTGTTCGAGGCGCTGGGGCGCGGCATGGTGGTCGAGCCGCTGATCGAAAGCGTGCTGCTCGCTGGCCGCCTGTTCGCCGCCACTGCGGCACCTTCGCTGCGCGGGGCGTGGTTGCCCGATGTGGTGGATGGCGCGCGCCGTCTGGTGTTTGCCCATGCCGAGGCGAAGGGCCGCGCCGGTCGCCTGTGGGTTGAAACCCGCGCGCAGGCCGATGGCGCAGGCCTGCGCCTGACCGGAGCCAAGGCCTATGTGCCCGCCGGCAGCGGCGCGGATGGCTATATCGTCAGCGCAAGGACCACCGGGGCTCCGGACGACGCCACCGGGTTGGGTCTTTATTTCGTGCCCGCCGGTTCGCCGGGACTTTTGGTCACGCCCTGGCGCTGGGCGGATGGCGGCGTTGCCGTTTCGCTGACGCTGTCGGATGTGGTGGTGTCGCCGGATCATTGCCTGACGGGCGGCACCACGGAAATCGCGGCGGTTTCGCAGTTGGCCAATCTGGCCCGTTGCGCCGAGGCCCTGGGTATTATGGAGCGGATTTTCGCCGATACGCAGGACTATTTGCGCACGCGCGAGCAGTTTGGCGCCCGGCTGGCCAGCTTTCAGGCGATCCAGCATCGCATGGTGGCGCAATATGCCGCCATTGAGCAGGCCCAAGCGCTGCTCAATCAGGCGCTGGTCCATGATGGCATGGAGCCGTTTGCCCGGGCCGTGCAGGGCGCGCGAGCCTTCATCTCGTCCGCCTCGGTGGTGCTGGGGCACGAGATGATCCAGTTCCATGGCGGCATGGGCGTCACCGACGAGCTGGCGATCGGGCAGGGGCACAAGCGGCTGCTGGTGCTGTCGCGCTGGCCGGATGATCCGGAGGTGGCGCTGGACCGCTTCGCCGGGATCGAGGCCTGAAGTCCGGGCGGGAGCGCCCGGGCAGGGGGGGCGTCAGGCTGGCTGGCGCTGCTTGAGCCAGCCGATGCCGCGGCGCAGCAGGTCATAAAACACCGGCAGATCCCAGGCGCAGCGATCCACCGTTGGCCACCAGTCGAGCATCGGCTGGAGATCATAGTGCCCCCGGCAATGGCCGAGCGTCAGGTAGAGCACCGCGCCCGCCCCGTGATCCTTCACATAGAACACCGGGTGTTTGCCGGGCGCATCCGCCGCCTCGACGAAGCCGGTGCCCGGTTCGCCGCATTCCGTCTCCAGCAGCACATGCAGAGGTCCGTGGGTTTCGAGGTGATAAAGCTCGTCGGTGGTGTCAAAGGGCTCCACCCCGGCCACCAGCGGATGCGACGGATCGGCCACAGTGACGCGGTAGGGCGCGATCGGCGGATGCGACAGGAACTGGCTGCCCAGCATGTCCATCATCAGCGGCGCCCAGCGCGGGGCATCCCACAGGCCGTTCCCCAGCAGGCGCAGCACCGAGTTGGTGCCATGCAGCGCATACCAGCGCCCACCCTTTGCCAGCCAGCCCCGCAAGGCTTCCTGCGCGGCGAGCGACGGCGTGACATCGCAGGTATAGGTGATGAGGATATCGGCGGCCTCGATCGCCGCGATGGTCTCATAGTCCTCGAATACGCGGGTGCGCACAGCCCCGTCCTCGCCGAGCAGCTTGAGCAGTTCCAGCCGGGCGAAATCCATGTCGTGCCAGACACCACCACAGATCAGCACACAATTCACGCGCGGCGGATGCGCTTCGGTTTCGGTCATCTTGGTTCCCACATCATCATTGGTTTGGCATCACGGGATTGGCCCGGATCGTGGCATGTAGTGTTATCGGGTTGCGCCAGCCCTATC
This sequence comes from uncultured Sphingomonadales bacterium, assembly GCA_903911985.1. Taxonomy (GTDB): domain Bacteria; phylum Pseudomonadota; class Alphaproteobacteria; order Sphingomonadales; family Sphingomonadaceae; genus Novosphingobium. The sequence goes on along the minus strand of CAIWFP010000348.1, from coordinate 5,233 downwards.
CCCAGGCGAGCGGAAGGGTCTCGATCGCCCAAACGCTCTCGCTTGCCGTTTTGATTTTGCCATGGGGCGCCGGCCGCAGGCATGGCATCCGCCGCATCCATTCCTCCAGCGCGATACGGATTTCGGCACGCGCGAGGTGCAGACCGGCGCAGGTGTGCGGGCCGGTCGAGAAGGTCAGGGATCGTTTGCCCCGGCGATTGAAGTCGATATCGTGCGGCGCGCCATGCGCGCGATCGTCGCGGGAGGACAGGCCGAGCGGCAGTTCGACCAGATCGCCCTTGCGGATCGGCGCCCCATGAAAATCCATGTCGCAGGTGGCATAGCGGAAGGTGGTGACCACCCCGAAGGCGCGGATGAATTCATCGGCGGCGGCGGGAATGAGGCCGGGGTCGGCGCGTAATTGCGCCTGCAGCCCGGGGCGCAGGGCCAGCTCCCGAAAGATGAAGCCGAGCGACGAGGCAACGGTGTCCAGCCCGCCGACGAAGAGCATGAAGCATAGCCCGAGCAGCCGATCCGGCGGAACGGCCGCCCCGTCGATCTCGGCGGCGATGAAGCTGCTCACCATGTCGTCACCGGGGCGTGCACGCCTTTGGGCGATCAGGCCGAGCAGATAGTGCTTGATCGCCCCGGCGGCCTTGCCGCGCAGATCCATGGTCGCGCCGCGCAGCAGATCGTCCGCCCAGCCCTGAAAAGTCGGACGTTCCGATTGCGGCAAATCCATCATCCGCATGAAAACGGTGACCGGATAGGGGCGCCCAAAGGCCTCCATGAATTCACATTCGTCCGCGCCGTGCAGCCCCTCAATCAGATTGACCGCCAGGGCGCTAATTTCCCCCTGCAACGCCCGCGCCTTTGCCGGCGTGAACCATGGGGCGATGAGCTTGCGATAGAGGGCGTGTTCGGGTGGGTCGAGTTCGAGCGGCACCAGCGGCCAGTCTTCGCCGATGAGGCGGGAAAAGCCGATCGACAGGTGGCTGGAAAAGCGCGCGGGATCGAGCAATACCTCTTCCTGCAACGCGTACCGGGTGACGACCCAGTTGCCGCCCAGCCCAGATGCCCGCACATGCGCCTCGCCGGCCTTGAAGAAGACGTCCGGCCCGTCGTGCAGCTTGGCCCCCGCGTGAAAGGGGCAGATGGCCGCGTCCGGATCATCGTTCATCGACCAATGCCGGGCCAAGGAGGCCCTTAGGTCCGCTTCGTCCAATGCGGGCGGGGGGGCCGCGCTCATCCCTGCTTCCCCGCCTCGCCGTTCAGATATTTGTCGAGCGTCTGGTGGAACTGGCGGACGCGGATTTCCTGATAGTTGGCAAGCTCGACCCTGCCGTTTTTCGAGCAGTGCAGCCCTTCCTGCACGAATGGCAGATTGGCCATGTCCTGCTCGAAGACATCGCCCAGAATGCCCAGCTCCGGCGCGGCGGTCCACAGTTCATCTGGCCCCAGCATGTGCAGCGGCACGCCGCGCGCAAGCGGCTCGCCCTGCTTGCCGCGTGCCAGAATGCGCACCTCCATCAGGCAGGTGTCGGCGGTCTTTCCGGGGCGCCAGCGATAGACGATGTTGGGCATGAACCCTCCCCAGGGGGCGAAATTGGGGAAGACATTGTAGACCAGCGCATCGAGCAGCTCGGCATCGGTGGCGTCGTCGTGGTCATACCCTGTTTGCGCGGCATAGGCGGCGCGCATGGCCGCCCCCAGCGTCTCGCGCGCGGTTTTGCCTTCGGGCACGGTAACGGCAAAGGGATTGTCCGAAGCTTCGTAATTGTCGCCCGAGCGGCCGTTGTACTTGACGAATTCGTCGACGATCCACTGCTGCGTCCTGCCCTCGGCATCGATGTGCGGGGACAGGATGCCAAAGGGAACGAGGTTGGCGTTCACATTGTCGCCCCAGTTGCTGTAGGCGCTGTTGCAATCGCCGCTGAAGGGCAGCAGCTGCGGGTGGGTGACCACCGTGTGCCAGGCCTCCATGAACGCCTCCGCCGTCACTTTCCAGTTGGCGGGAACCTCCTTGGCCACCCAGATGACCGTGGTGCATTCCTCGTGCCGCCAGCGTTTGAAGTGCTCCGGCAGCGGCGCGAGAAAATCCTCGAGGCTGGGGCCACCCGGCTCCTCGCGCAGGAAGATATAACCACCCCAGCGGCCTACCTCCGCCTCGGGCAGATGCAGCCGTTCCTTGGGCAGATGGCCGAAATCCCACGCGCAGGGCATTGAATCAAAGCTGCCGTCCTTGTTCCAGGTGAAGCCATGGAACGGACAGGTGAACTTGTCGGCGGCCCCATCCTGTGTGCGCAGCTTGCGGCCACGGTGCAGGCAGACATTGTGATGCGCCCGCACCGAACCATCCGCCTGCCGCGAGATCAGGTAGGAGCGGCCGGCATTCTCGTAGACGACATAGTCGCCCTCATCCGGCAGGTCTTCCTCGCGTGCGGCGAATTGCCAGACATAGGGCCACATTTTCTCGCGCTCGGCCTGTGCGAATGCCTCGCTGGTGTAGCGTTCGGCGGGCAACGGGTCCGAGCCGAGGTAGGTGTAGTGGTCGCTGGTCAGGCAGGCGGGCGCGGGGCGGGAATCGATGGCCATCAGCTCGGACCAGCTGATGCCCGGGCTGCGCGCGGCGCTCCCGGCCTCCGGTGGGTTGCTGTCTGCCATCAAGCGTTTCCTTGTTCCCGGTTTCTTTTGGTTAGTACAGCGTTCTGCCGCTCGCGCGCGCCCGAGTCACCTTGCTGAAGTCATAGGTTGCGGCGCGTCGATAATCCGTCACACAGGCTCATAGCTTAATTGGGAGAGCGCCGTGAGCAAACGGCTTGCAGGAAAAGTTGCGCTGATAACCGGCGGAACATCGGGAATTGGCGCGGGCGCGGTCAGGCGGCTGGCCGCGGAAGGCGCGCTTGTCGTGTTTACCGGGTCGAACGCGGCGGCGGCCGAGGCGCTTTGCGCGGATACCGGCGCCCGTTTTCTGACGCATCGCGTGCAGGAAGCCGAAGCCTGGCCGGCGCTGATCGACACAATCCTGACCGACCACGGCCGTCTCGACATCGCCTTTGCCAATGCCGGTGTCGAGGCGGGCGACAACAGCGTCGAGGATATTACGATAGATGGCTGGAACAATGTTCTCGGCGTCAACCAGACCGGGGTGATGCTGACGGTGCAGCATGCCATTCGCGCCATGAAGCGCAATCCGGAAGGGCCGGTGGGCTCGATCATCATCAATTCCTCGATGAACGCGCACCGGGCCATGGGCAATTTCCTCGCCTATTCGGTGACCAAGGCGGCGGTTGTCGCACTGGCCAAATCGGCGGCGGTGCATTGCGGCAACCGGGGCTACCAGATCCGCGTCAACGCCATTCTGCCCGGCGTCGTCGAAACCGCGATGATCAGCAATCTGATTGCGCAGGCGCCGGATCCGGCCGCCGCGCGCGCCAGCTATGAGGGCATGGCCCCGCTGAAGCGGATGGCCAATGTCGAGGAAATCGCCGGGCTGGTCGCCTATCTTGCCTCCGACGAGGCGGCGTTCATTTCCGGCAGTGAATATGTGATCGATGGTGCAACCACAGCAGGGATGATGGGCGTATGAGCGAATTGGGCACCGGGCGACTGGTCGGGCGTGTCGCCTTTGTCTCGGGCGGTTTGCGCGGGATCGGGCTCGCCATTGCGGAGCGTTATCTGGCCGAGGGCGCGCAGGTGGTGCTGAGTGATCTTGACGCGGCGGACAGCGCCTTGCCGCAGGAAACGCTGGCGCGGCTGGGCAAATCGGCCAGCTATATCGCCGCCAATGTCACCAGCGAGGCCGACTGGGACCGCGCGCGTGAGCATGTGGCGCAGCGGCATGGCAAGCTGCACATTCTGGTGAACAACGCCGGCACCGACCTTACCGGGCCGGTGGAATCGCTGACCATGGACGCCTGGCGCCGGATCATGGCGATCAACGTCGATGGCGTGTTCCTTGGCACAAGGGTGTTCCAGCCGATGCTGGCGGCCAGTGGCGGCGAGTTTCGCGGCGGGTCGAGCATCATCAACATCAGCTCGATCATGGGGCTGGTCGGCTATACCGATACCTCCGCCTATAACGCCAGCAAGGGCGCGGTGCGGCTGTTCACCAAGTCGATCGCGGTGGAATTCGCCACCAAGCGCACGCCCATCCGCGCCAATTCCATCCACCCCGGTTTTGTCGTCACGCCGCTGCTGCATGCCGGCTTCCAGCGCTGGGTGGAGAAGGGGTTTGCCGCAACCGCGCAGGATCTGATCGACACCACCGCCGCGACCACGCCGATCGGGCGTCTGGCCGATCCGGCCGAGATCGCCGGCGCCGCCTTCTTCCTCGCCAGCGAGGACAGCAGCTACATGACCGGGTCCGAAGTCGTCGTCGATGGCGGCTGGACCGCCCAGTGAAGCCGGAAACGACAGGGAGTATCCGATGACCATAGCACTCGAAAATGTGGTGGCTGTTGTCACGGGCGCGGCCGGCGGCATTGGCCGCGAGGTGGTTAAGGCGATGAAGGCGGCGGGTGCCACCGTGGTTGCCACCGACCTTGCCGAAAATCCCGAAGGCGTTGGCGCCGATCACTATCTCAAGCAGGATGTGACCAGCCCGGACGACTGGGCCGCGGTGGAGGCCCTGGTGCGCAAGCATTATGGCCGGCTCGACGCGCTGGTGAATGTTGCGGCGATATCGGTGGTGGGCAGCATCGAGGATACACCGCTGGCCGAATGGCACCGGGTGAATTCAATCAACGTCGACAGCATCATCATCGGTGTCCAGACGCTGTTGCCCCTGCTGCGCGAAGGCGGAAAGGCCCGCAAGGGCGGCGCCTCCATCGTCAATTTCTCCAGTGTTGGGGGCCTGCGCGGTGCGGCGTTCAACGCGGCCTATTGCACCAGCAAGGCGGCGGTGAAGATGCTGTCGAAATGCATGGGCATCGAATTCGCGGCGCTGGGCTACAACATCCGCTGCAACAGCGTGCACCCCGGTGGCATCGAAACCAACATGCTGGGCAGCATCATGGATCGCTACGTCGAACTGGGCGCGGTGCCTTCGCGAGAGGTGGCCGAGGCCGGCATCATCGCCGCCCACCCCATCGGCCGCATGGGCCGGCCAGAGGAAATGAGCGGTGGCGTGGTGTACCTTTGTTCGGAGGCGGCGAGCTTCGTGACCTGCTCCGAACTGCTGATGGATGGCGGTTTCAGCCAGATCTAGTCGGGGCGGCCAGATGATGGCGTCGCCGCGCCTGGGTGCGGCGGC
>CAIWFP010000347.1 GCA_903911985.1 uncultured Sphingomonadales bacterium | reverse complement strand
GGATCCTGCACCATGAAGCACAAACCGCGCCTGAACGTGAAGGTGGCGCGGATGCCGGGTTTGGGCGAGATCCACCCGCTCCAGCCGGTCCAGACCGTGCAGGGCGCGCTGGCGGAGATTGCCGAACTGGCCGACTGGCTGACGGCGCTGACGGGCATGGCGGGCGTGGCGATGACTCCCAAGGCGGGCGCCCATGGCGAGCTTTGCGGCTTGCTGTGCATCCGCGCCGCCCATGAGGCCAGTGGGCAGAACCGCCGCCTCGTTCTGGTGCCCGAAAGCGCCCATGGCACCAACCCGGCCACCGCCGCCTTTGCCGGCTATGCGGTGGAGAGCATTCCCGCCGCCGCCGATGGCAGGGTGGATCTGTCGGCGCTGCTGGCCCGGCTGGAGGGTGAGGCAGGCGCCGATGTCGCGGCGTTGATGATCACCAACCCCAATACCTGCGGGCTGTTCGAACGCGACATGGTGGCGATATCCGCCGCCGCCCACGCTGCCGGGGCCTATGTCTATTGCGATGGCGCCAATTTCAACGCCATCGTCGGCAAGGTGCGGCCGGGTGATCTGGGCATTGATGCCATGCACATCAATCTGCACAAGACCTTCTCCACGCCCCATGGCGGCGGCGGGCCGGGCTCCGGGCCGGTGGTGCTGTCGGCGGCGCTGGTGCCCTTTGCGCCGCTGCCCTTCGTGACGCGGGGGGGCGATGGCACGATGCGGCTCATCGAGGAAGAGAATGCCGGCGAGGATCATCCCCACAGCTTTGGCCGGATGGCGGCGTTTCATGGCCAGATGGGCATGTTCACCCGCGCTCTGGCCTATATCCTCAGCCACGGTGCCGATGGCCTGGCGCAGGTGGCCGGGGATGCGGTGCTGAACGCGAACTATGTGTTGCGCAGTCTGGAGGATGTGCTGGAGGCGCCGTTTGCCGACGCCGGCCCCTGCATGCACGAGGCCCTGTTCTCCGATAATGGCCTGGGCGAAGGTTTCACCACCATCGACATCGCCAAGGGGCTGATCGACGAGGGATTCCACCCGATGACGATCTATTTCCCGCTGGTGGTGCATGGCGCCATGCTGGTGGAGCCGACCGAGACCGAGAGCAAGGCCGGGCTGGATCGCTTTATCGCCAGCTTGCGCTCTCTGGCGCTGCGGGCGCGGGCGGGGGATGAGCGGTTGAAGTCCGCACCCCATTTCGCGCCCCGGCGCCGACTGGACGAGACGCGGGCCGCGCGCAAGCCCCGGTTGGTGTGGAAATAGGGCGGCGGGCGGCTGGAGCGTTTTCACAATGAGCGAAAAGGCTCCAGTCGTTTGTGGTCGCATTTTTCGAGCCGTTGACCGTTCACCTTCAAGTTGAAAATGCTCTAGCCATCGGTGGCGAGCGTGGTTGCCAGTCCCTTGTTCAGATGGTGTGTGCGCAGGGTGATGACGAGGCTCGCCGCGACAATCAGCGGGGCGCCCAGCCATGCGCTGGCCGGGGGCAATTGGTTGAACAATTCCCAGCCATACAATGTGGTCCACACCAGCGCGGTGTAATCCATCACCACCACGCTGGACACCGGACCATAGCGCAGTGACCCGGTCATCAGCAGCTGGGCCCCTGTGCCCAGTACGCCGATGCCGATCAGCATCAGCCATTGCATGGGGTTGTGATGGGTTATCACGAAGGGCAAAATCGGCGCCAGCACGGCGGTGCTGAACAGCGAGAAATAGAATACGGTGGCAAGGGGGTTCTCGGTGCGGCCGAGATCGCGGATCTGCAGGCTGATGATGGCGACCATCAGACCGGAAAACAGCCCCGCCGCCGCGCCCAGGGGCGAGATTGGCATCGCGCCGGGCCGGGCGATTACCAGCACGCCGGCAAAGCCCAGCAGCACCGCCAGCCACTGCCAGCGCCCCGCCTTTTCGCCCAGAAACAGAATGCTGAGGATGACCGCAAAGAGCGGTGTGGTGAAGTTGAGGATGGTGGATACCGGGAGCGGCAGCAGCATGGCCGAACCGAACAGGCCGACCATGCCGGTTGTGCCGGTTATGGCTCTGGCCGCATGGCTGCGCAGCCGCCGCGTGCCCAGTGAACCCAGTGAGCCACGTGCGCCCGCCCAGGCCAGCAGCAGCGGCAGGGTTGTGGACTGCCGCCAGAACATGATTTCTGGCAGGGCCACGCCGCTGTGCGCCGCCAGCTTTACCAGCATCAGCACAGTGGACAGGGCCAGCGCCGCGGCCAGACGCAAACTCAGGGCGAAAAGGGGACGATGATGCTGATGCACATGATGCCTTTAGCCCCTGCTTTGCCCGAGGCAAGGGGGCAGCCGTTTAACGTCGCCTTTGGACATTGATGTGATGACGTTACGCGCTGTCCCTGTGGCGCGGGCGGCTGATCGGTGGCATGCGCCCCGCGCAGCGGGGGTTAGAGGCAGGCCTCCAGATAGGCGGCGTCGAAGCCGAAGTGCCGCGCCTTTTCCAGCGTGTAGGGGCGCAGGCCGGAGGCGCGGTATTCGCCGATGATCCTGCCGTCCTCGCCCTCGTCCAGATAGTCGAAGCGGAACAATTCCTGGGTGACAATGATGTCGCCCTCCATGCCGATCACCTCGGTCACCGAGGTGGTGCGGCGGGTGCCGTCGCGAAGGCGCTTGATTTGCACGATGAGGTCCACGCTCTCGGCGATCTGCCGGGTGATCGCCTCCTTGGGCATGCGGATGTCGCTCATCATGATCATGTTTTCCATGCGCCCCAGCGCCTCGCGCGGGGAGTTGGCGTGGAGCGTGCACATTGAGCCATCATGGCCGGTGTTCATTGCCGCCAGCAGGTCGAAGCATTCGCTCCCGCGAATTTCGCCCAGAATGATTCGGTCGGGCCGCATGCGCAGGGCGTTCTTGACCAGATCGCCGATGGAGACCGCCCCCTGACCCTCCAGATTGGCCGGGCGGGTTTCCAGCGGCAGCCAGTGCGGCTGTTGCAGGCGCAGCTCGGCGGCGTCCTCGATGGTCAGCACGCGCTCGCCGGGGTCGATCATTTTCGACAGGGCATTGAGCATCGTCGTTTTGCCCGAGCCGGTGCCACCGGCGATGACGATGTTCATGCGGGCCGCCCCGGCGATCTTCAGCGCGGTGCACATCTTGTCGGACATGGAGCCGAAATCACGCAGCATGTCGAGCGTGATCGGTTTTTCGGAAAATTTGCGGATGGAAATGGCGGTGCCGCGCAGGGATAGCGGAGGCACGATGACATTGACGCGGCTGCCATCCTTCAGCCGGGCATCGGCCAGCGGTGTGGTTTGATCGACCCGGCGGCCCACCTGATTGACGATGCGCTGGGCGATCTGGAACAGGTGGCTTTCGTCGCGGAAGCGGATTGGGGAAACCATCAGCTTGCCGTGTTTTTCATAGTAGGTCTGGTCCGGGCCATTGACCATGATGTCGGAAACCTCGGGATCGCCCAGCAATTCTTCCAGCGGGCCAAAACCCAGCAATTCGTCGATCAGCACCTTTTCCAGCGCGCCCTGTTCGCGCCGGTTGAGGTTGATGCGCAGGTCCGCCAGCACTTCCATGATGATCGGGCGGAATTCCTCGGCCAGTTCCGTCTTGGT
>CAIWFP010000346.1 GCA_903911985.1 uncultured Sphingomonadales bacterium | reverse complement strand
TGATGGCGCGGGCCAGCGTGGTCTTGCCCACACCCAGCCCGCCCGACAGCGCCACAACGTCTCCAGCATGCAACTGGGCCGCAATCTCCGCCCCCAGCGCCTTGGTCGCCGCCTCGTCGGGCAGGGCCAGCGTAAAGGTGGTTTGTGGGTCGCTCACGGCAGCTCGACAATCGCCGCGGTGCCCTGCCCCAGCTCGGACAGCAGCTCAAGATGGCCGCCATGCGCCTCGATCAGCTGGCGGGCCAGCGGCAGGCCCAGCCCCTGCCGCCGCTCCACGGCCTTGCCATCGGCAGAGGGTTTCACGCCATCAAGCGCGCGGGCCAGCGTCGCCGCATCCATGCCCGGGCCATTGTCGGAGATGACGATACGGGCATATTCGCCCTGTTTATCCGTTTGGCGCGAGACATCGACGAAGATGCGGCCACCATTTGGCGTGACGCCAATGGCATTGTCGAGCAGATGACCCAGCGCCCGGCCCATGCGACGCGGATCGGCGGAGATGCGCCCGGCGGTCTTGTCTCCACGCAGATCCAGCGTCAGCCCGGCCTCGCTGATCCGCGTGGCACTATCCTCCACCAACCTTGTTACAAAGGGAAACAGCTCGATATCCTCGCGCTCCAGCGGCAGCAGCCCCGCCTCGCTTTGCGACAGGTCGAGGACATTCTCGATCTGCTCGCCCAACCGCGCCGCCGAGGACAGGATCGCCTCGACATATTCGCGCCCCGATTCCGACAGCTCCCCCCCAAGCCCGGCGTGGAGCAGCTCGGCAAAGCCGCCGATCGAGGTGAGCGGCGTGCGGAATTCATAGCTCATATTGGCGAGGAAGCGGGTTTTCAGCGCGTCGGCCTCTTCCAGCGCGGCATTGCGCTCGCGCAGGGCCTCCTGCGCCTTCTGCGAATCGGTAATGTCGAGCACGGTAAGCAGCCCGTTGCCATCGGGCAGCGGCACGCCGGCAAATTCCAGAACCCGCCCATCGGCCAGGGCAACCCGCCCGCCGGTCTGCTTGCGGTCCAGCGTGGCACCGCGCACCACATCGCCCACCGCCTTGGCCTGAGCCGGCTTGGCCAGCTGCTTGCCGATGCGCTCCAGCAGATCGGCAATGCGCGGGTGGCTGTCGAGCAACTCGCTCTCCAGCCCCCATGCGGTGGCAAAGCGGCGGTTCCACAGCTGCATCCGTCCATCGGGTGAAAACACCGCGATCGCCTCGAACAGGCTGTCAAATGTCGCTGTGCGGGTGCGCAGCAGCGTGTCGCGCATCGCCGAGATGCGCAGGGCTTCGGTGCGATCCTCGACAATCAGCAGCAAGCCGCCATCGGGCACCGGCTGGGCCACCACCCGCAGATGGGTGCCATCCGACAGGGGCCAGGCCTCCTCCAGCGACTCGCTGACGGCGAACCACTCCGCCCGCTCGCGCCGCCATGCCGGATAGTCGCGCATTTCGGGCACGCGCCCGGCCTCGCGCGCCAGATCGAGCAGCCGCTCGAAGCTGGGCGGATTGACCATCACACCCGGCCCCAGCGCGAAGAGGCGATGGAACGGCTGGTTGGCGAAGGTCAGGTTGCGGCGGGCATCGAACTGGGCGACACCGGCCGAGAGCTGATCGAGCATGGACCGCTGCGCCTCGCGGAAGGCGCGGAAGGCGCGGGACACCTCCTCCATGTCTTCCACATCGATGGCATAACCGGCGATCCCCTCTGCACCCAGCGGGAGATCGGAAACGCGCAGCGCCCGCCTCTGCCCGCCAATGGTGGAGGTGACGAGCCGCTCAATCGGAAGGTTTTTGGCGGCGGCCTGCAACGCCACCTGCGCCGGGGTCAGACCATCGACCCGCTCGACCAGTTCGACGCCTTCGGCCACCACCGTTTCGGCACTGACCGCCCCGACCGCCTGCACATAGGCCGAGTTTACCAGCCGCAGCCGACCATCAGGCCCTCGAAACCACATCGGCGTGGGCGCGGCCTCGATCAGCCCCACCAGTGCGGAAAAGTCGCCCTTTGCCCGCATCGTCTCATCGCGCAGCCGGGCCAGTTCCCCCTCGGCATCGCTGGCATCAAATACCCAGACCAGCGCCGCGCCGCCAGGCGATATCTGCGGATCGGCAAGATGACCATGCAGCGCCAGACTGAACCGCGTGCCCGGCGGCGACAGCGCCATGCGAAACGGCGTGGCGCTCTTCTGCGTGGTGCGTATCGCCTCGCCCAACTCGCCCAGCTGGACGGACGAAAGTCCGGTTATGCCGCCGTCGGGCTTTTCCACCGACAATTCGGAGAGATATTGGGGAATGCCCTCCAGCCCAAGCCAGTGGGCCAGACGCCGCGGCGCCTCGATCCGGCCATCAGACCGCACCAGAATCGGCACGGCGGGTGCCTCGTCGACCATGCGGGCCAAACGGCGGGCGTTGCGCAGCGCGCTTTCCGCACGCCTCTGCCGCCGCTGCGCCGAAACGACAGCGAAAGCCGCCAGCAGCGTCCACATGGACACCAGCAGGCCAAGCAGCACCTGCGCGTTCGGGCTCAGCATCATGCTTTAGCAGCTATGCTGAGCCCGATCAGAATACAACCTCGCTGGCGTTTTTTCTGCTGAGCCAAGCGATTGGACGCGGGAAAAGAAGGAAGCGGCGCGTCCCTCTCCCATCAATAGCGATAATGATCCGGCTTGAAGGGCCCTGCCAACGGCACGCCGATGTAGTCGGCCTGCTTCTTGCTCAGCGAAGTCAGCTTCACGCCCAGCTTTTCGAGATGCAGCGCGGCCACCTTTTCGTCGAGATGCTTGGGCAGAACGTGAACGCTGGCATCATACTGGTCGGCCTTGGTGAACAGCTCGATCTGCGCCAGAGTCTGGTTGGTGAAGCTGGCCGACATGACGAAGCTGGGGTGGCCGGTGGCGCAGCCCAGATTGACCAGACGGCCCTTGGCGAGAATGATGATCTGCTTGCCGTCCGGGAAGGTTACCAGATCCGTGCCGGGCTTCACTTCCGTCCACTGATAGTTGTCGAGGGCGGAGATCTGGATCTCGCTGTCGAAGTGTCCGATGTTGCAGACGATGGCCATCGGCTTCATCGCCTTCATATGGTCGGCGGTGATCACGGCTTCGTTGCCGGTGGCAGTCACAAAGATATCGGCGCGGCTGACCGCGTCCTCCATCGTGACAACCTCATAGCCCTCCATCGCCGCCTGCAGCGCGCAGATCGGGTCGATTTCGGTGACCAGCACGCGGGCGCCGCCATTGCGGAGCGAAGCCGCCGAGCCCTTGCCGACATCGCCAAAGCCGGCACCGCAGGCGACCTTGCCGGCCAGCATCACGTCGGTGGCGCGGCGGATGGCGTCGACCAGCGATTCCTTGCAGCCGTAGAGATTGTCGAACTTCGACTTGGTGACGCTGTCGTTCACATTGATCGCCGGGAAGGGCAGCTTGCCGTCCCTGGCGATCTGATACAGCCGGTGGACGCCGGTGGTGGTTTCTTCCGAAACGCCACGAATGGCCTTGACCGAGGCGGTGAGATAGCCCGGGCGGGCCTTCAGGAAGGCCGTCAGCGCGCGGACGAACTCGATTTCCTCGGCGTTGGAAGGCTCGAACAGGGCTTCGCCCGCCTCAACCCGCGCGCCCCACAGGGCGAACATGGTGGCGTCACCGCCATCGTCGAGAATGAGGTTGGCGGTATCCGTATCGCCCCAATCGAAGATGCGCCCCACATAGTCCCAGTAATCGGCGAGGGATTCGCCCTTGATGGCGAACACGGGAATGTCCCGCGCGGCGATGGCGGCGGCGGCATGGTCCTGCGTGGAGAAGATGTTGCAGGTCGCCCAGCGGACCTCGGCGCCCAATGCCACCAGCGTCTCGATGAGCACGGCGGTCTGGATGGTCATGTGCAGCGAGCCGGTGATGCGCGCACCCTTCAGCGGCTGGGCGGCGCCGAATTCGCGGCGCAGCGCCATAAGCCCTGGCATTTCGGTTTCGGCGATGGCGATCTCGGCGCGGCCGAAATCCGCCAGACCAATATCGGCAATTACGTATTCGGGCTGGGTTTGGCTGGTCACGGCAAGGTCTCCTGCGGGAAAGTTGCCGCCGCCTTTAGCGGCTCCCGCAGGAAACTTAAAGACATAAAGATGTCTTTATATGATCCGCGATATACGGATCAGAGCTGCGACACCATCTTGGGCGGCGTGAGGCTATTGGAAGCCAGCAGCTGATCGGCCACGGTCAACAGCGGCGCGGTTCCCTTCATGCTGGCAAGATCCTGCACCACGCCCTTCAGATCGTGGCAGCCCATCCACGGATGGCCGTTGCCGTAAACGTTGGCCATCTCGACATTGATGTGATCCATCGCCTTGGCGGACACATTACCGTGACGCCCGCCGAACTGAACGCGAAGCTGCCGATCGGCCGCGTTGAGATCGCTGCGGTGCCGGGTTTCGAACAGCTGGAAATCGGGCTGGAAATCGTCCGGCGTGGAACGGCAGCGCAAGCCGGTGACCAGCAGCATGATATCCAGACGCCGCAGCTTTTCGGCGCTGCTCATCCCGCCGCTCGCGGATGTGGCAGCCAAAGCGGGCGAACTGGACGAACCGGCATGGCGCGCGGCATGCCGGCTCTTGGCCAAGGCCGCCGTTCCGCCGGCACAGACGCCCGCACAGGCCATAGCCGCCAAAATCGCCCCACCAAGGTGCTTGCGCGTGAATTTTTCTGCCCGCATCGTCATATTCCTCAAATTGGCAACAACCGCCTTGCCCGCGCCCTATCGTCAAAACGCTTACGCAGGGTGAACACTGCGGCGAGTCCGGCGAATTTTCCGATGGGCCGCGCAGGCATGATGCCCGCCATGCCCAGAGTTTTAGCGCCGCCCAGCCCAAATCACCTCACACCAGCGGTTGCCGATGCCCCTGCCTCCACTATATGGTGGCGGCAAGCGGCAAAAAAAAGCCGTGTTACCCAAGGAGAATATCATGACCATCGCCGTTGGCCAATCCGTGCCGGACGTGAAGCTTACCCTCGCCGCCGAAACCGGCCCCAGCCCCGTGCAATCGGGCGAGTATTTCAAGGGCAAGAAAGTGGTGCTGTTTTCGGTGCCCGGCGCCTTCACCCCGACCTGCTCGGCCAAGCATCTGCCCGGCTATGTCGAAAATGCCGCAGCGATCAAGGCCAAGGGCGTGGACGAGATCGTCTGCACCGCGGTCAACGATGGCTTCGTGATGGGCGCCTGGGGCCGTGCATCCGGCTCGCCGGATATCACCATGCTGGGCGACGGCAATGGCGATTTCGCCAAGGCGCTGGGCCTCACCCTTGACCTGTCGGGCGCGGGCATTGGCCAGCGTGGCCAACGCTGGTCCGCCGTGCTGAACGATGGCGTGGTAGAACAGCTTTTCGTCGAAGCTCCCGGCGAGTTCAAGGTGAGCGCGGCCGAGCACGTTCTGGCCAATCTCTGAACCATGAATATCGGGGTGCAACTGGCGATCAAGGCGCTGATTTCCGGCGCGTTGATCGCCGTTGCCTCCGAGATTGCCCGCAGAAATCCGGGCTGGGGCGGGCTGGTCGCCTCGCTGCCGCTAACCAGCATGATCGCGCTGCTGTGGTTATGGCGCGACACGCATGACGCGGCGCGGGCGGCGGATTTTGTCGCTGGAACCGCACTCTACGTGATCGCCGCCCTGCCCGCATTTGCCGTGATCGCGCTGCTGCTGCGGCGCGGCGCGGGAATGGCGCCAGCGATGCTGGCCGGGGCTCTGGCGGCAATGGCGGGCTATGTGGTGCTGATGGCGGCGGGTCGGCGTTTCGGCCTGCCAGTATAGCAGGCGGTTTAACGCAAGGCTCAACGGGGGCACCCGGTTTCGGACATGGTTATAGCCAGCCCTAGCCGACCGCCCGCTCCTCCCATAATTTAACCTCGATGGCCCGCCACAGCCGGTCCATACTCTGCGCCGCTTCGGTATTGGGGGCAAAGGTGCCAATGGGCGCCCGGCGAAAGGCCGTCTGCTCGATCAGGCTGGATTGCGGAATGACCGGGAAGGCCGACATCCGCCCCTCGCGCGCGATGCGATGCCCCTTGCGCCGCACATCATACATGGACAGCACCGGCAGCAACGGAGGGTGCCGCCCATGCACTCGCAACATGTCGCGCCGCAGCAGATCCAGCGCCCGCGATGCCAGCGGCGAGGCCGGCAGAGGCACGATCAGCACATCGGCGGCGGCAAGGATCTGGTCGCTCACCTCGCCCTGCATCGGCGGGCAATCAAGCACCACCCGATCGAAATCGCGCTGCAGCGACTGGGCCAGCACCGCCAGCCGCCGACGCTGCCCCAAACGGGCCAGATGCAGCGGCAGCGCGCGCAGGCTGTCGTCGGCGCTGAGCAGTGAAAGTCCGGGATAAATCGTGGGTTCGATGAGCTGGTCGGGCCGCCCCTCGCGCTGAAACACGCCAGCGGCCCTCAGCCGCGGTTCGGTATTAACGCCGAGCAGATAGGCCGCGCCGCCCTGCACATCCAGATCCCACAGCAGGGTACGGTGCTTGCCCAGCATGGAGCAGCGCCACGCCAGATCGACCGAAAGGGTCGTCTTCCCTACCCCACCCTTGGGGCTGTAAACCGCGATTACCGCCATATCGGATGCAGACCATGTGCCATCTAGTATTCACACGCCCTGATACACATTCGTACAAACCACAAGCGCCCATGGCATAATGCACCGATTCGGGAAAGATTTGAACGCTCTCGCCGGTTAATACCCCATCAGGCTCAACACTTCCTTGCGGCTGCGCGGGTCGTCAAGGAAACATCCGAATAGTCGGCTGGTTACCATACCCACGCCCGGCGTGCGCACGCCGCGCCCGGTCATGCAGCCATGCTGCGCCTCGATCACCACCGCAACGCCATGCGGCTTGAGATGATCCCAGATGCACTGGGCCACTTCGGCGGTCAGCCGCTCCTGAATTTGCAGCCGCCGGGCATAGGCGTGCAGCACCCGCGCCAGCTTTGAAATCCCGACCACCTTGTCCCGCGGCATATAGGCAATGCACGCCTTGCCGGTGATCGGGGCCATGTGATGCTCGCAATGGCTCTGGAAGGGGATATCCTTCAGCAGCACCAGTTCATTGTAGCCGCCAACTTCCTCGAACTGCCGCGCGAGGTGACCGGCGGGATCCTCGTCGTTGCCCTGGCAGTATTCGCGCCACGCCCGCGCCACCCGCGCCGGCGTGTCTATCAGACCCTCGCGCGCGGGGTCGTCTCCCGCCCAGCGGATCAGCGTGCGGATGGCTTCCTGGACGTTTTCCGGCACCGGCAGCTTGGCCGTGCCGGTCTCCACATGATCATCGTCGTGGGCATCGCAGGTCATTATCGTGATTCTCCATGCGTCAGGCCGGCATCAGGCCGGGGCAGCACACCTTCCGCCCGAAACAGGCCCCGCCGCCGCGCGGGGACGGCAAAAATATCCTCAGGCCTTTCCGGGTCGAGAAAGGCGGTGTCGGCCAGTGCTTTCTGCGTTTGTGTCAGCCGACGCAAGGGCAAAGGCGCCAGCCTGCGCCCGGTTTTGGGCAGCGAGGCCACCAAATCCGCCATACTTCCCTGTGCAAGCGCCTCTGCCACCTGACCCGGCGGCAACCCGCAGTGCTCGGCAATCAAGCGGTGGCGCAGGGTGGTGATGGCAGGCCCGACGTGGCCATTGCCGGGCCGGGCGGCATCGATGAACAGGTCGCACTCGCTGTCCAGCCCCATCGAGCGGTTGTTGAGATTGGCCGAGCCGATCCGCACGATCTCGTCATCGACAATCATCAGCTTGGCGTGCACGTAAATTGGTGTGCCACGGGCGGTAAGGGGCGCATAAACATGCAAGCGCCCGGCATGATCCACCAGCGCCAGCGACTGTAACAGCCGCACCCGCGCGGTATCCATCGCCTGACGCTGCAACCAGCTATGCACCGACAGCGAGGTGACCAGCACGATCTCGGGCGGATCGGGCTCGGCCAGCCGGCGGGCCAGCGCCTCGGCAACCACGCGCGAGGCGAAATACTGGCTCTCCATGTAAATGAGCCGCCGCGCGCGGGCGATATGCTCCAGAAACAGCGCCTCCACCTCGCGGATGGCCGCCGCCCCGCGCCATGGCGCCCGTGTGCGGGCAATGCCGATTTCCACATCGGTAAACTCGGCCACCAGCCCTTGCGGCCACAGGGAGGCCCGGCGCGGCTGACAGGGCTCCAGCACCTTGTCCCCCGTTCTGGCGCCATGCCAACGCTCGCGCGCCAGTTCGCCCAGGGCAGCCGCCGCCTCCCCGTCCACCAGCATCGCCAGATCGTGCCACGGCCGATAGCGCAGCCCCCCCGGGCTGCGGCGGCGCGGGTCATCGTCACGATGCTCGGCGGTGTCCCAGCGGGCAAAGGTGATGTCGATGCCCCCGCAGGCGGCAAGGCAATCGTCGATCACCACCACCTTCTCGTGATGCGAGCAGCCCATGGGCAAAGCCGAATCGAGCCGGAAGAAAATGCGCCGGTTAAACGCCCAGCGGATCATATCGAGCAGCATGGAACCGCGCAGCAGCACCTTGCCCGCACCAAAACTCCAGCGCAGCACCATTACGCGCAAGGTCCGCCGCCGCCGTACCAGCCACACCACCAGCCCGCCCAGCCGTGCAGGATAGCGCGCCCGGCGCGGCAGATGCCACCAGCGCCGACCACTGCCCAGCCGCACCCGCGTGTCGAAATCCCAGCCCAGCAGCATGATCCGCTCACGCGCGCCCAGCATGGCGTCGTGCAGCAGGTTGAAATAGCCTGCCGCGTCGATCACCACATGCGCCCGTTCTGCCCGCGCAAAGCGCCAGACAGAGGGAGATTTGGGCTCCTCCGCATCGCTCATCGTCTGGCGATCCGCGTGATGTGGCTCATGCATCCGTCAGTTCCGCCTCCGCCGCCCCGCGTCAAGAACATTGACGCGAGGCGGGCCCAACTCCGGCAATCCTGCCGCGCATTTTCGGAATTCATGATAGTGTCCCGCCC
>CAIWFP010000345.1 GCA_903911985.1 uncultured Sphingomonadales bacterium | reverse complement strand
TGCCCTGCGCCTCGGCCTCGCGCCATGCGGCCAGCGCCTTCAACCGGCCCAGCACCACCGGGTTGCGTCCGGCGGCCTTGATCTTCTTCCAGACGGTGGAGGGATCGTTGCGATAGTTTTCCGGATCGGCCAGCTTTTCCATCTCGGCATCGAGCCAGGGGCCGCGCCCGGTTTTTTTCAGCCGCGCCACCACCTTGGGGAAAATCTTCGCCAGATGGGTAACATCGCCGATGGCATATTCGATCTGCCGCTCGGTCAGGGGGCGGCGGCCCCAGTCGGTAAAGCGGGCGCCCTTGTCGATGGTCAGGCCCAGCCATGCCTCGACAAGGTTGGAATAGCCGATCTGCTCGTTCTGGCTGATCGCCATCATGGCGATTTGCGTGTCGAAGATGGGGTGCGGGGTCTTGCCGGTCAGGTTGTAGATGATTTCCACATCCTGCCCGCCCGCGTGGAATATCTTCAGAACCTCCTCATTGTCCACCAGCAGGTCGAGCAGGGGCTTCAGATCAATCCCGGGTGCCAGCGGATCAATCGCGGCGGCCTCCTTGTTGTCGGCGATCTGGATCAGGCACAGCTCTGGCCAATAGGTGTTCTCCCGCATGAACTCGGTATCGACGCAGATGAAATCGGCGGTCGCAAGGCGCGAGCAGATGTCGGTTAGGGCCTCGGTGGTGGTAATCAGCTTGTGAATCTTCATCGTGCTTTTCTATCTGTTCCCCGAGGTGGCCCGGGGTCGGCCGACAAGGGCCAGAGGGCGAGGCCGCCCGGAGACAGCCTTGCGGGTTCAGACCCTTCCGGGTCGCAATTAAACGCCTCAGCCGGCCCCGGTTGGAGGGGGCACTCAAGGGCTGCGGCTTGACAAAACCACGGCTATCGCCTGTTAGCCGCAGCGAATACTCTCCTGCCTGATCGCCGCGATCATGGAAAGGGGACTCATGGAAAGACTTGGCATGAATAGCTTGGGGCATGAATAGCATGGGGCATCCCTATCGTTCCCACACTTGCGGCGCGCTCTCCTCGGCTCAGGTGGGCGAGACAGTGCGCCTCTCGGGCTGGGTCCATCGCAAGCGCGACCATGGCGGTGTGTTGTTTGTCGACCTGCGCGACCACTACGGCATCACCCAGATCGTGGCCGACAGCGACAGTGTGGCCCTGCCACTGCTCGAATCCTGCCGGGTGGAAAGCGTGGTCACCATCAATGGGGTGGTGAAGGCGCGCAGCGAATCGACGGTGAACCCCAATCTCGCCACGGGCGCCATCGAGATTTACGCCCGCGAAGCCACGGTGCTCTCCGCCGCCGAGGAGCTGCCCATGCCGGTGGCTGGCGAGCAGGAGTATCCGGAGGAAATCCGTCTGCGCTATCGCTTCCTCGATCTGCGCCGCGAAACGCTGCACGCCAATATCGTCACCCGCACCAAGGTGATATCGGACATGCGGCGGCGCATGGAAGGCGCTGGATTTACGGAATATTCCACCCCCATCCTCACCGCCAGCAGCCCCGAGGGCGCGCGCGATTTTCTCGTGCCCAGCCGCATTCACCCGGGCACCTTCTTCGCGCTGCCGCAGGCGCCGCAGCAGTACAAGCAGCTGCTGATGGTCGCCGGCTTCGACCGCTATTTCCAGATTGCCCCCTGCTTCCGCGACGAGGACCCCCGCGCCGACCGCCTGCCCGGCGAGTTCTACCAGCTCGATCTGGAGATGAGCTTCGTTACGCAGGAGGAAATCTGGGAGACGATGGAGCCGGTCATCGGCGGCATCTTCGAGACTTTCGCCGAAAAGGACGGGGTGACGCGCAAGGTTACGCCCAGCGGCGAGTTTCCGCGCATTGCCTATGATGATGCGATTCTCAAATATGGCAGCGACAAGCCGGACCTGCGCAATCCGCTGCTCATCAGCGATGTGAGCCACCATTTCACCCAGTCCGGCTTCGGCCTGTTCGAGAAGATCGTCGGCGAGGGCGGGGTGGTGCGGGCCATCCCCGCGCCGAACACCGCCGAGAAAAGCCGCAAGTTCTTCGACGAGATGAACGACTGGGCTCGCAGCGAAGGCCATGCGGGCCTTGGCTACGTCACCCGCAAGGGCGGCGAGTTTGGCGGGCCGATCGCCAAGAATCACGGGGGCGAGGGCATGGAAAAACTCTATGCCGAACTGGGGCTTGGCGCGGACGATGGCCTGTTCTTTGCCGCCGGCAAGCCCGCGCAGGCCGCCAAGCTGGCCGGTGCCGCTCGCACCCGCGTCGGTGAAACGCTCGGATTGATCGAGGCTGACGCCTTCCGCCTGTGCTGGATTGTCGATTTCCCGTTCTATGAGTGGGATGAGGAACACAAGAAGGTAGAATTTGCCCACAACCCCTTCTCCATGCCCCAGGGCGGTCTGGAGGCGCTTAACACGCAGGATCCGCTGAGCCTCAAGGCCTATCAGTACGATCTCGTCTGCAATGGCTACGAGATCGCATCGGGCTCCATTCGTAACCAGAGCCCTGAAGCGATGGTCAAGGCCTTCGAGATCGTCGGCCTGTCGCAAAGCGATGTGGAAGAGCGTTTCGGCGGGCTTTATCGTGCGTTCCAATATGGCGCGCCGCCGCATGGTGGCATGGCAGCCGGGGTGGATCGTGTGGTGATGCTGATTTGCGGGGCGCAGAATCTGCGTGAAATCACGCTGTTCCCGATGAATCAGCGCGCCGAGGATCTGCTGATGGGCGCGCCCGCCCCGGCCGAGTTGAGGCAGCTTCGCGAGTTGCATATTCGTGTCATCGAGGCGCAAAAGGCCTAAACCGGGACATGAGGCAAGCGAGACACCTTGCCAGCATCGACGGCAGCCATTAGGGCGGCCAACGAGTTTTTTATTTGCCGCTTCCAAAGGGGAATACCATGAGCGACACCGCCGACCGGGTTAAGAAGATTGTCGTCGAGCACCTGGGCGTCGAGGCCGAAAAGGTCACTGAAGACGCCAGCTTCATCGATGATCTTGGTGCCGACAGCCTCGATATCGTTGAATTGGTGATGGCCTTCGAGGAAGAGTTCGGCGTGGAAATCCCCGACGACGCCGCCGAGAAGATCGCCACCGTCTCGGACGCGATCAAGTATATCGACGAGCACAAGGGCTGATCAGGCCGAATTGCGGGTCTTTGGCCCGATAATCACCCCTGATCGTTGCATTGCCATTGGTCCTTCCGGGCTTCATCGCCTTTGGCGAAATTTGGTGATAGGGTGACGGGATGGATGCTCGGCAGGCTCGGTCCGCGAAGGGCTGGGCCTGTCGTCTTTTGGGGCCCGTTGTTTTGGGTCTGATATTTTTTGGGGCGCCCGGGGGCTGTAACCCGGGCGGACTGCGGAGAATTTGCGATGCGTCGTGTCGTTGTAACCGGTCTTGGAATGGTCACGCCTTTGGGCGCCGACGTTGAAACGGTGTGGGCCAACATCCTCGCCGGCAAATCTGGCGCGGGGAAAATCACGCATTTCGATGCCTCGGGCTATAAGTGCCACATCGCCTGCGAGGTGAAGCCCGCGGACCACGAGTATGGTTTCGACCCGAACAAGCGGGTGGATCACAAGGTTCAACGGCAGGTTGATCCGTTCATCATTTTCGGCATCGATGCCGCCGGACAGGCTCTGGAAGACGCAGGGCTGACCGAGATGGACGAGGCCACCCGCCTGCGCGCCGGTTGCTCTATCGGCAGCGGCATTGGCGGTCTGCCGGGCATCGAAAGCGAATCGCTGGTGCTTGCCGAGAAGGGCCCCAACCGCGTTTCCCCGCATTTTGTCCATGGCCGCCTGATCAATCTGATCTCGGGTCAGGTCAGCATCAAATACGGGTTGATGGGCCCGAATCACGCGGTGGTCACCGCCTGCTCCACCGGTGCCCATTCCATTGGCGATGCCGCCCGCATGATTCGCGACGATGACGCCGACATCATGCTGGCTGGCGGCGCCGAGGGCACTATCTGCCCCATCGGCATTGCAGGCTTTGCCGCGGCCCGTGCGCTTTCCACCGGTTTCAACGATGACCCAACCCGCGCCAGCCGCCCTTACGACAAGGACCGCGACGGTTTTGTCATGGGTGAGGGCGCGGGCGTTGTCGTGCTTGAGGAATATGAGCACGCCAAGGCGCGCGGCGCGAAAATCTATGCCGAAGTGGTGGGCTATGGCCTGTCGGGCGATGCCTATCACGTGACGGCGCCCCATCCCGAGGGTTCGGGCGCATTCCGTTCCATGCAGATGGCGTTGAAGAAGGCGGGACTTACCACTGCCGACATCGATTACGTGAACGCGCATGGCACCAGCACCCCCATGGGGGACGAACTGGAGCTGGGCGCGGTGCGGCGGCTGTTCGGCGATGATCTCGCCAATATCTCCATGAGCAGCACCAAGAGCGCCATCGGCCATTTGCTGGGCGGCGCGGGCGCGGTGGAGACGATCTTCTGCATTCTGGCCCTGCGCGACCAGATCGTGCCGCCGACGCTCAACCTCGACAATCCCAGCGACAGCTGCGTCGGTGTTGATCTGGTGCCGCATACCGCCAAGAAGCGGAAGGTGCGCGCCGCGCTCAACAACTCCTTTGGTTTTGGCGGCACCAATGCCAGCCTCGTGTTAAAGCTGGTCTAGGCTGGATGTTCGGAAAGAGCTGAACGCATGAAGCGGTCGCGTCGTCTCCTTGCGGGTGCGGTGGCCGCTTTGTTGCTGCTGGCTGGCTGGGCGCTGCTGGATGGCTGGGTGGGGGCAGGGCCGCTGCCCGAGGGCCGGACGGTGATCGTGCCGGACGGTGCCAGTCTTAACGCCGCCTCCATCCGCCTGCAGAAGATGGGCGCGATCTGCCCCCTCGGCATCGCCGGCTTCGCCCAGGCGCGCGCGCTGTCGACCCGCAACGACGAGCCCGAGAAGGCCTCGCGCCCCTATGACAAGGATCGCGACGGCTTCGTGATGGGCGAGGGCGCGGGCATCCTCGTC
>CAIWFP010000344.1 GCA_903911985.1 uncultured Sphingomonadales bacterium | reverse complement strand
TCACAGCGCGGTGTCTCCGGTTTCGCCGGTGCGAATGCGGGTCGCCGCGGCCAGATCGATCACGAAGATCTTTCCGTCGCCGATCGCTTCGGTGGTGGCGGTTTGCTGAATGGTCTCGACCACGCGCGGAGCAAGCTCGTCGCTGGCGGCAACCTCGATTTTCACCTTGGGCAGCATATTCGTGGTGTATTCCGCACCGCGATAGATTTCGGTCTGCCCCTTTTGCCGGCCAAAACCCTTAACTTCAGAAACGGTCATGCCCGCGACGCCGAGTGCGCCAAGAGCTTCCCGAACTTCGTCGAGCTTGAACGGCTTGATGAT
Source organism: uncultured Sphingomonadales bacterium (assembly GCA_903911985.1). Taxonomy (GTDB): domain Bacteria; phylum Pseudomonadota; class Alphaproteobacteria; order Sphingomonadales; family Sphingomonadaceae; genus Novosphingobium. The sequence continues at coordinate 2,228 of CAIWFP010000344.1, read as the reverse complement.
GGCGATGATGTATTTCATGCCTATCCCCTGTTAGCCCACCGACCCAACGCCGGCTGCGTGTTAATAAAGCAAGGGGCGTGCCAATCGCGGAACCCGTGGGTTTTACCTAAGGCCGGCGTAAAACGACTCGGAGGCCGGGCAAACAGTTCGCCTGAATCTTTGGCACCTGCTTAAATTTTGGGCACGGCATTGCGGGCATGGCGCCCAATTCGCGGGCAATCAGCCCAGCGCCAACCGGGCAAACACGGGCAGATGATCGGAGGCAATCGCGGCCAGCGCGCTGCGGTGCACCCCCGCGCCAAGGCAGTGCCACTCGGGCGAGGCAATGATCCGGTCCAGCGTGGCCAGCGGCGCCCTTGCCGGATAGCTGCGCCCGAGCGGCGGCACCTGCCAACCGGCCTCCAGCGCCCGCAAGGCCCCGCCCCGGCGCGACCATTCGTTGAAATCGCCCATCAGCACGGTGGGGCAAGCCGGGCGGGCTGCGATGTCGGCCTGAACCGCGCGCAACTGCCCCCGCCGGTGCAGGCCGGACAGGCACAGATGCATCCCCACCACGCGGATCATGGTGACACCGCCCGACCCGTCCGGCACCCTCAGCTCGGCACACAGCGCCCCGCGCGGCTCCAGCATCGGCAGGGTGATGGGGCGCACGGCGAGAACGGTCATCCTCTTGCGCACCAGCAGCGCGTTGCCGTGCCAGGCCATGCCGTCGGCGGTCATGGCCAGCGGGGCGACCTGATAGTCGGTATGGTTCTCGATCAGGGCCCGGGGCAGCGCCGCCAGCCTGCGACCGAACCGCCGGTCGGCCTCCTGCAGGGCAATAATGTCCGCATCAATCTCACGCAGCACGGCGACAATCCGCTCGGGGTCGCGCCGCCCGTCCAGCCCCATCGCCTTGCGGATGTTATAGCTGGCAAAGGTAAGCTGCACCGCCTTTGCCGCTACCTTTCCTTGGTGGCGCTGAAAGTCAGGTCGGGGTTGCGTTCCTGCTGATAGGTCACATCCCAGGCCGAGCGCGCCAGAAACACCGGGTCGCCATCGCGGTCCTTGGCCAGATTGGCGCGGTTGAAATCGACAAAGCCGGCAATCGCCGCCTCCGATCCCTTCAGCCAGCGGGCGGTATCGAACGGAGCCTGCTCCAGCGCGGCCTCGACCTTATATTCCGCCTGCAGCCGCGAGACCAGCACATCCAGCTGCAACTGGCCAACCACGCCAACGATCCATTGTCCGCCCAGCTCGGGGTAAAACACCTGAATCACCCCTTCTTCGGAAAGGTCATCCAGCGCCTTGCGCAATTGCTTGGTCTTGGTCGGGTCCTTCAGCACCACCCGGCGCAGAATTTCCGGCGCGAAGTTGGGCAGGCCGGTAAACCGCACCTCGTTCTTTTCGGACAGCGTATCGCCCACGCGCAGGGTGCCGTGGTTGGGAATGCCGATGATATCGCCCGGCTCGGCGCTGTCGGCAATCTCGCGGTCCTGCGCGAAGAACAGGATCGGCGAGTGAATCGCGATCGGCTTGCCCAGCGCCGAGGGAATCAGCTTCATGCCGCGCCGGAAGGTGCCCGAGACCAGCCGCATGAAAGCGATGCGGTCGCGGTGCTGGGGGTCCATATTGGCCTGCACCTTGAAGATGAAGCCGGTCACCTCGGCGTGGTCGGGGTCGATCTCGCTGCGAACCTCGCCATAACTGCAAGGTTGCGGACGCGGTGGCGGGGCCAGCCGGGCGATTGCCTCGATCAACTCGGCGATGCCAAAGCCCTTCAGCGCCGAGCCGAAAAACACCGGCGTCAAATCGCCATGGCGATAGGCGGCAAGGTCGAACTCGGGATAGCCGACCTGCGCCAGCTCGACCTCTTCGGCCACCTCCGGCGGCAGGCTGGCGTTCTCGTCGACACGCCCAAGAAACTCGCGCGAATCCCCCTCGGGCCGCGAAACCCGCCCCGTGGCCAGCTCCAGCACGCCCTCGAATTGCCCGCCCATGCCCACCGGCCAGCTTTGCGGCGAAACATCCAGCGCCAGCGCGTCGGCCACCTCGTCGAGGATCTCGAACACCGGGCGCCCCTCGCGATCGACCTTGTTGATGAAGGTGATGATCGGCACATTGCGCATGCGGCACACTTCAAACAACTTGCGCGTCTGCGGCTCGATGCCCTTGGCCGCGTCGATCACCATGATGGCGGAATCGACGGCAGTCAGCGTGCGATAGGTGTCTTCCGAGAAATCCTCGTG
>CAIWFP010000343.1 GCA_903911985.1 uncultured Sphingomonadales bacterium | reverse complement strand
TGGTGCTCGGCGGACCGCTATCGCTGTATCATGTCTAAGTCACATGCCCGCATGCCCCCGACGGGACGCACTTCATCCAGATGATAGACCATCCGGCGCAGGCGGCTGCGGCGCCGGTGGGACCGGCGATTGTCACCAGCGCTGGCCCGGCGATCGCGGCGCTGCTGGCCGGTCCGCCACCGACCGCGTACCGCGCGAAACCGCAGGCGCCGCCGCGCGCACCGGCGCTGGACGGTACGCTGTTATGCGATGCCTATCTGTTGCAACAGGTTGCCAGACTGCGGCCCAGCGGCGCGATTGTTGTCGAAGAGGCGCCATCGAGCCGCGCGGCCATCCACGACCACCTGCCGATCATCGCGCGCGACACCTTCTACACGTGCGCCAGCGGGGGATTGGGCCATGGCCTGCCAGCGGCCATCGGCGTTGCCCTGGCGCGCCCGACAGAGCGCGTGATCGCCTTTCTGGGCGACGGTTCCAGCATGTACGCCATCCAGGGGCTTTGGACTGCAGCGCAGCTTGATATGCCGATCACCTTCATCATCGCCAACAACGGGCGCTATGAGGCGCTGGAGCAGTTCGGTCGTCACTTCGCGCTCGATAACGTGGTCGGCACAAAACTGCCCCGGATCGATTTCGTCGCGCTGGCACAGGGGCTGGGCATGGCGGCGACACGGGTTGATCACACCGATGCGCTGGATGCTGCGTTGCGCACCGCGTTTGCCGCCCCCGGCCCGATGCTGCTGGACGTGACCATTTCCTGATAAACGCGTGGAGATTCGTTGTGGAAACAACCCTGTTCATCGCCAACCGGCATGTTCCCGCGACGGGCGAGGCGACCTATGATCGCACCAGCCCCGTGACCGGGGCGCTGGCAACGCGCGCAGCGGCCGCCAGCGTCGAAGATGCGATTGCGGCGGCGGATGCGGCCGCCGCCGCGTTTCCGGCCTGGGCGGCGCTGGGCCCGAATGCCCGGCGCGCGCTGTTGCTGAAGGCGGCGGAATGCCTGGAGGCAAAGGCCGCCGACGTTGTTGCCGCGATGATCAGCGAAACTGGCGCGACGGCCGGTTGGGCTGGCTTCAACGTCCATCTGGCGGCCGGCGTGTTGCGCGAAGCGGCCTCGCTGACCACGCAGATTGCGGGCGAGACCATTCCTTCGGACCGGCCGGGGTGCCTGGCCATGTCGATCCGCCAGCCGGCCGGTGTGGTGCTGGGCATTGCGCCCTGGAACGCGCCGGTCATCCTGGGCGTGCGGGCCATCGCCACGCCGCTGGCCTGCGGCAATACCGTGGTGCTCAAGGCATCGGAGATGTGCCCGCGCACGCACCTGCTGATCGCCGAAGCGCTGCATGAGGCCGGCTTGCCAGCGGGCGTGGTCAATGTGGTGACCAACGCGCCTGCCGATGCCGGCGCTATTGTTGCGGCGCTGGTCCGCCACAAGGCGGTAAAGCGCGTGAACTTCACCGGATCGACCCGCGTCGGCCGCATCATCGCCCGCCTCGGCGCCGAGGAGCTCAAACCGGTGTTGCTCGAACTGGGCGGCAAGGCGCCGCTGATCGTGCTGGAGGACGCCGATCTTGACGAAGCCGTTGCCGCCGCAGCGTTCGGAGCGTTCATGAATTCCGGCCAGATCTGCATGTCGACCGAACGGATCATTGTCCTGGATGCCGTCGCTGATGCCTTTGTGGAAAAATTCGTCGCCAAGACCCGGACCCTGAAGGCTGCCGATCCGCGCCTGAATGCCGCGCCGCTCGGGTCGGTGGTCGATCCTGCCGCGGTCATCACCATCGACCGGTTGATCGCCGATGCGGTTGCCAAAGGTGCGGTGCTTCACCGCGCTGCAGATCCCGCCGGAACAGTGCTGACCGCGGCGGCGCTCGACCGGGTTACGCCCGATATGGCAATCTATGGCGAAGAAAGTTTTGGCCCGGTAACCACGATCATCCGCGTCGCCGATGAGGACGAAGCCATCCGCATCGCCAACGATACCGAATATGGCCTGACATCGGCGGTGTTCACGCGCGATGCCGCACGCGGGTTGCGCGTGGCGGCGCGGATCGAGGCGGGCATGTGCCACATCAACGGGCCCACGGTGCATGACGAGGCGCAAATGCCGTTCGGCGGCATGAAGGCATCAGGCTATGGCCGTTTCGGCGGTGCTGCGGGCGTTGCAGAATTTACCGATTTGCGCTGGATCACGATCGATACCCAGCCCGGTCATTATCCGATTTAGGGCGATTTCTGGCTGCATGGTATCATCCGGCAAATCGCAAATCGCAGTAAAACGCATACCTGGAGCGGCTGATCGGATGCAATCGGATCAGCCGCTCCAGTTGATCGACTTCCGCGGCCCTGCAACATCATCCGGTAGCCGGGGGCAATATACGCGGGTCGATCTCTATGCTGGTCCGGTCTGCCTAAACGGCCCCGATGGCCTGACCGGGGATTTGCAGATCGAACTGTTCGGACAGGCCCTGCGCGAACTGCCGGCAGCGCCCGATCTGATAAATCAGGTACTCGAGATCACTCTTGAAGGGGGTGGCGAGATCACGTCCCAGGTGGTGGTGTAGCTTCCGTAGCGAGCTACCTTGATCTCCGGCTGGGCCGGGGCTGTCACGCTGGCACGGCGACCGGCAGCGCGACCATGGCGTTATCGCTGACTTGGGCGACACTTTCCAGTGTCATGTAGCGACTGAAGCGTCCCGGGTTTCCTGGAGGCTATTTGGCTTGAGTCATGCGACCATATCGAGGTTCTCAATGGCTGCATAGTAATTGGCTTCGGCCTCGGCGGGTGGGATGTATCCGATTGGTCCGAACAGGCGGTGGTTGTTGAACCAATCGACCCAGCGCAGCGTTGCCATCTCGACTGCCGATGCGCCCGGCCAAGACCGTTGCCGCCAGATAACTTCGGCTTTGTAGAGGCCGTTGATCGTCTCGGCCAAGGCGTTGTCATAACTGTCGCCGACGCTGCCAACAGATGGCACCAGTTTGGCCTCGGCCAGGCGCTGGGTGTAGTTCATGGCGAGGTATTGCACACCGCGGTCGCTGTGGTGGATCAGGCCGTCTTCAGGTCCGGGCCTACGGGCATGAATTGCCTGTTCCAAGGCATCCAGAACGAAGCTGGCTGTGGGCGCCGTGCTGACTTTCCACCCGACGATCCTGCGGGCGTAGGCGTCGATCACAAAGGCGACATATACAAAGCCTGCCCAGGTGTGGACATACGTGAAGTCGACCACCCACAGCGCGTTGGGCCGGCTGACGCGGAATTGGCGGTTCACCTTGTCGAGCGGGCATTCAGCCTTGGGATTGCTGACAGTGGTAATCGTTGTCTTTCCGCGCCTTACCCCTGCCAAGCCCATGGCCCGCATTAGCCGCTCGACCGTGCACTTGGCCACTTTGTTTCCCTCGCGGAGCATCTGACGCCAGACCTTGCGCGTGCCATAGAGACCCGAACTGGCTTCATGGACTTGACCGATCTGCTGCTTGATCTCGTCATCGCGCCGGGCACGGGCCGACCGTTTGGCGGGGTCGGCAAGCCGGGCGGCGTGTTCGTGGTACGACGAAGGGGCGACCGCCAGTTCGCGGCAGATCGGCTCGATACCCAGTTCCTCGCGGTGGCTGTCGATGAACGACATCACCATTTGCCGTGGCGGTCGAGCTCCGCCTGCGCAAAATATGCCGACGCCTTGCGCAAAATCTCGTTGGCCCGGCGCAATTCCTTCACCTCACGCTCAAGCGCCTTGAGCCGATCTTTGTCGCCGAGACTTTGCGCCGCTGGTCCCGCGCGTCGGCTCGCCTCCTCGCGGCACCAGCGGCGCAAAGTCTCGGCAGTGCAGCCAATCTTGCCAGCAATCGACGTCATCGCCGCCCATTCCGAGCCATAATCGGCGCGGTGCTCGTCAACCATCCGCACCGCGCGATCACGGACCTCAGGCGAAAACTTGTTGGTCGTCTTGTTCATGGTAGCTCCTTCTCACAAGTAGGAGCCTCCGGGAAACCCGGGACGCTTCAGTCGTTCTGGCCTTGGAGATGATGGGGATATCGGCTTGCAC
>CAIWFP010000342.1 GCA_903911985.1 uncultured Sphingomonadales bacterium | reverse complement strand
CCATCCCGCCCAGCCCAACCGAGCTGCTGGCCAGCGGACGCCTCAAGGCGCTGTTGAACGAGGCGGCCAGCCATTACGATGTGGTGGTGATCGATAGCCCGCCAGTGCTCGGCCTGGCCGATGCGCCGCTGATGTCGGCGCTGGTGGGCGGTGTGGTTTTCGTGGTCGAGGCCGATCGCAGCCGCCACGGTTCGCTGCGCTCGGCGCTGCGGCGTATCGGCTCGATGCGTGCGGTGATGCTGGGCTCGGTTCTCACCAAGTTCGATCCCTTCAAGCGCAACAACCGGTATTATTCGTCCTACTATGGCTACGAGTATTACCAGTACCAGTATAGCTACGAGGCCCCCAAGCGCGGCTGATGACCGATACCGCGCCGCTCAGCGCTGGGGGAGGTGTCGCGACGGGTGCTGGCCCGAGCGGCTCGGCCAGAGTCCGGAGCAAGGTGCGGCGCGCAGGCCTGGCGGTGGGATGCCTGATCTATGCGGCGGCGGCGCTGGGCATTGGTCTGGATCGGCAAACCACGGATAAGGCCGGGCCGGCCACCGAGGTGCCAGCACTGTTTGCCCGCGAGGCGCTGCAGGCGCGCGTTTGGCTGGCGCTGGCCGCGGGCGACTGGGCCGGCGCGGCGCGGCAGGGCGAGGCTCTGGTTTCGCGTGACCCGTTCAACCCCGCCGCGCCCGCCCTGCTGGGCGCCGCACGCGCCAGTCTTGGCGATGCCAAGGGAGCCGAGGCCGCCTATCGCGTGGCACGGCAGATGGGCTGGCGGGATAATTTGACGCAGCGATATTGGCTGGACCGCGCACTGGAGCGGGGCGATTACACCACCGCCTCGGCCCATGTGGATGCCTTGCTGCGCCAACGGCCCGATCTCTTGTCCGATCGCGACCTGCTTGATCCGCTGGAGCGTAGTGATCAGGGCCAGCAGGCCTTGGCAACGCGCCTTGTCGCCAGGCCAGACTGGCTGATCTTCTATATGGCGGATGTGTGGGATACGCCCCGGGACATTCTGCTGATCCGCGCGGCGGTGCTGGGCCGGGCGGCAAGGCTGGGCGTGGTGGGGGGCTGCGAGCCGGCAGGAAAAATCGCCTTTCGTCTGGCGCAATTGGGCGAAGCGGCTGTCGCCTCGCAGCTGTGGCACGAGCATTGCCCGGCGGCGGGCACGGGGCTGGTGGCCGATGGCAATTTTGCGGCCGCCACGTTCTCGCCCACGATCAGCCCCTTCGATTGGCAGTTCGTCAGCAACAGCGATGTCGACACCACTTTTGCGCCGGCCCCAAAAGACGGCGGTGGCGGTGTCGGCCAGTGGCTGACAATCAGCACCAGCGCCCCTTTCACCAGAATTGTCGCCAGCCAGTTCATTATCGTGCCGGCGGGCGCTTATCGCCTCAGCTGGGCCTCGCGGGGCCACACGGGAGCCGACACGCCAATGGTGCAAGCCTCGCTGGATTGCGCGATGAACAGCGACAACTGGCTGCCCGCCACCCTGGATTCCCGTAGCCAGCGCTGGCAGGCAGAGGTGACGCTGGGCGATACTTGCGCGGGCAAGTGGCTGAATTTCGCCGTGCGGCCTGGCGTAACAGCCGGCGCGGGCGTGCGCGGCGGCGATGTGTCGCTGGGCACGGTACGGTTGGAGCCACTGGCGAAGCCCTGAAGCTTTCCTGCCGCCGTAACGCGCTGGCCGGCCGGGCTTATGAAAGATAGACGGTGAAAGATGGACGGGGCGCGCCCGGGGCGCTAACCGGGCGCGGTCATGACCACTGCCACACTCCCGTTACAGTCCCGGCGCACCTTTGCCATCATCTCGCACCCCGATGCGGGCAAAACCACGCTGACCGAAAAGCTGCTGCTGCAAGGCGGCGCCATCCATCTGGCTGGCGAAGTCAAAGCACGCGGCCAGGCGCGGCGCGCGCGGTCTGACTGGATGAAGATCGAGCAGCAGCGCGGGATTTCGGTCACCTCCAGCGTGATGACCTTCGAGCGGCAGGGGATTACCTTCAACCTGCTCGACACCCCGGGCCACGAGGATTTTTCCGAAGACACCTACCGCACGCTGACCGCAGTCGATTCCGCGATCATGGTGATCGACGCGGCCAAAGGCATCGAGCCGCAGACGCGAAAGCTGTTCGAGGTTTGCCGCCTTCGTTCGGTGCCGATCATCACGTTCGTCAACAAGGTGGACCGCGAAGGCCGCTCGCCGTTCGAGACGATGGACGAGGTCGCCGATGCGCTGGCGCTTGATGTCTGCCCGATGGCTTGGCCGGTGGGGCTGGGCGGCGAGTTTCGCGGGGTGTTCGATTTCGCGACCGGACTCACCAGCCGTCCCGAGGGAGACAGCCGCGAGTTTCTCGGCAAGCGCGATGCCGATCCGCTGCCTGCCGATATTGCCGACGAGATTGAACTGGCACGCGGCGGCTATCCGGAGTTCGACCTCGAAGCTTATCGCCATGGCGACCTGACCCCGGTCTATTTCGGTTCGGCGCTCAAGAACTTCGGTGTGGCCGAGCTGATCGATGCCATTGCCAATTTCGCCCCACCACCGCGCCCGCAGCCCTCTGATCTGGGGACGATTGAGCCGGAAGGCAAAGAGGTCACCGGCTTCATCTTCAAGGTGCAGGCCAATATGGACCCGATGCACCGCGACCGGATCGCCTTCATGCGGCTGGTATCGGGCACTTTCAAACGCGGCATGAAGCTCACCCCTTCGGGCAGCGGCAAGCCGATGGCGATCCACTCTCCGATCCTGTTCTTCGCACAGGACCGCGAACTGGCGGACAGCGCCGAGCCCGGCGATATCATCGGCATCCCCAATCACGGCACCTTGCGGGTGGGGGATACCCTGTCCGAAAGCAACAAGCTGCGCTTCACCGGCCTGCCCAACTTCGCTCCCGAAATCCTGCGCCGGGTGCAGCTGAAAGACCCGACCAAGACCAAGCAGCTCCGCAAGGCGCTCGATGATCTCTCGGAAGAGGGCGTGATCCAGGTGTTCTACCCCGAGATCGGCGCGCAGTGGAT
>CAIWFP010000341.1 GCA_903911985.1 uncultured Sphingomonadales bacterium | reverse complement strand
AGTTGGCGGCGCGCTGGTGGGGGGCGCCAGCCTTACCGCCGACAGTTTCGGTGCGATCATCTATGCCGCGCAGCTGTTGCTGGAAAGCAAGCGGGGCTGACCGGCCTCACGGGCATTCCGTCACGGCAGTCGTCGCAATTCGGTCGCCGGTTGTGCTGGCCGGTTGTGCTGGCCGGTTGTGGTGAATGTCGCGATGGCTTGCGCTGGGGCGACACCGCGCCTAGATGCGCTGCAACCCGTGTGCCTGCGCCCTGTTAACCGGGGCCTTGCGCCTATTTGCTGATTTTTGACGGATCGGAAAGTTCATGTCGATCTTTATCTTCCTTATGGTGGTTCAGGCGCTGGTTGGCGCCTGCATGGTCGGGGTGATCCTGATCCAGAAGTCCGAAGGCGGCGGGCTGGGTATGGGCGGCAGCCCCACCGGCTTCATGTCTGCACGCGGCGCGGCGGATTTCCTTTCCCGCGCCACTTCGGTGCTGGCAACGGCTTTCGTGGTGCTCAGCATCGCGCTGGCCGCGCTGGCGGTGAAGACCTCTGCCGGGCAGGGCGTGGATACCACGCTGAACCGCACGGTCCCCGTGGCCAGCCCGGCTCCGCTTGATCCGCTGGCGGCGGGCGCCCAGTCGGCGGCGCAGGCACCGGGCAAGGCGCCCGCTGCCGTTCCGGGTGGTCCGCTGGATCCGCTGGCACCTGCCGCGAAGAAATAGTTTCGGGCGGAATATTCCATTCCGACAGGTTGCGCCGGTTTTGGCGTGGCCTGTCTCAACCCTCATCGCAGGCTTTCACCGGTTGCATTCCGCCCTCATTGGGGGCGTGTGCCGGTGCTGGCGGCTGTCGGCCATGTTCGGCGCCCGATGAGATTGGTGCATAACTGTGGATTTGCCCCGCTTCGGGGGCATGCCCGCCTTGTCTAACCCAACCTTCAGGAGCTAGGGCGTAAATCCCATGGCGCGGTACATTTTCATCACCGGCGGCGTGGTCTCCTCGCTTGGCAAAGGTCTCATGGCGGCGTCGCTGGCGGCGCTGTTGCAGGCGCGGGGCTATCGCGTGCGGATCCGCAAGTTCGATCCCTATCTCAACGTCGATCCGGGCACGATGAGCCCCTATCAGCACGGCGAGGTCTACGTCACCGACGACGGGGCGGAGACCGACCTCGACCTTGGCCATTACGAGCGGTTTACCGGCGTTTCCGCGCGGCAGAGCGACAACATCACCTCTGGCCGCATCTATCAGACCATCATCACCCGCGAACGGCGCGGCGATTACCTTGGCGCCACGGTGCAGGTGATTCCGCATGTGACCGACGCCATCAAGGAGTTCGCCCGCGCCGATGTGGACGATCTCGATTTCGTGCTCTGCGAAATTGGCGGCACGGTGGGCGATATCGAGAGCCTGCCGTTTATCGAGGCCATCCGCCAGCTGCGCAACGAGATGGGCCGCGAGCAGACCTGCTCTGTCCATGTGACGCTGGTGCCCTATATCGCCGCCGCTGGCGAGTTGAAGACCAAGCCCACCCAGCATAGCGTGCGCGAGTTGACGGCGCTGGGCGTGCAGCCGGACATGCTGCTGTGCCGTTGCGAGCACCCTCTGCCCGAGGGTGAGCGGGCCAAGATCGCCCAGTTCTGCAACGTGCGCAAGGAGGCGGTTATCCCCGCGCTGGATGCGCCGAACATCTATGCCGTGCCGCTGCAATACCATGCCGAGGGCTTGGATGCCGAGGTGCTGCGCCACTTTGGCCTGACCGCGCCGGAGCCGAAGCTGGCCCGCTGGGATGACATCGTCGCCCGCTATAGCCACCCCGAGGGCGAGGTGACGATTGGCGTGGTCGGCAAATATGTCGTGCTGCAGGATGCCTACAAGAGCCTGAACGAGGCCTTGGTGCATGGGGGTCTCGCCCACCGGGTGAAGGTCAACATCCGCTGGATCGACGCCGAATTGTTCGAGCAGGACGATGACGAGATTGTCGCGCAACTGGAGTCGATGCACGCCATTCTGGTGCCCGGCGGCTTTGGCGAGCGCGGCACGGAAGGCAAGATCGCGGCGGTGCGCTTCGCCCGCGAGCGCAAGGTGCCGTTCTTCGGCATTTGCCTCGGCATGCAGATGGCCTGCATCGAGGGCGCGCGCAATACGGCGGGCATCAGTGCCGCTTCCTCCACCGAATTTGGCGAGACCAAGGAGCCGGTGGTCGGCATCATCACCGAATGGATGACCAGCGAGGGGCTGGAGACCCGCGAGGCGGGCGGCGACCTTGGCGGCACCATGCGGCT
>CAIWFP010000340.1 GCA_903911985.1 uncultured Sphingomonadales bacterium | reverse complement strand
GTATCAGCGATCGCATTGTCTGTCATGATCGACCCTTGCATAACCAAATCAATGGGCATTACCAAATCAATGGCACCTTACAACAAACGGCCCCTCCGGGTCGAAGGGCCGCATGAATCACTTTTCGCGCTGAACAGCGTGTTCTGGCCGCGTGTACTTGGGAGAATCCCGTTACCCGCGAGACCCCCATTCCCGGAGCCCATACAGAATTCCCCCCTGCAGGACACCGGTTTTTTTGGGGTGTAGCCATCAAATCCACCCATGCCAACCGCCTTTTTTCGCGGCCATGCGAACACCCCCACGAACACCCCCACGAACACCCATACCAAAGCGCCCGCCACTTACAGGCCAATCAGGGCGATCTGACGCCCATGGGCGGGCTCGCCCCGGTGGGTGGCGCGACGAAAAGAAAAGAATCGGTCCGGCGCGGCATAGGTATCCAGCCCCAGCACATCCACCCGCCCCACGCCCGCCAAAAGCAGCCGGTCGGCAACATATCCACTCAGGTCAAACTGCCAGTGCCCCGGCCGTCCCCTGATGAAAAACCGCTCATTCCCGGACGACTCGGCAAGGAACCGGGCCAGAAACCCCTCGTCCACCTCATAGGACCCTTGCGCGATGCAGGGGCCGATGGCGGCGCTGATTCGCTCCACCCGCGCCCCCAGCGCCACCATCGCCGCCACGGTGTTTTCGGTCACCCCGGCCACGGCGCCTTTCCACCCGGCATGGGCCGCGCCCACCACGCCGCGCCCGCCATTGGCTTGCCCATCGGCCAGCAGCACCGGCGCGCAATCGGCGGTCAAAATCCCCAGCGTCAGCCCCGGCCGGTCGGTCACCAGCGCATCCGCCAGCGGGCGCTGGTCATCGGCCCACTCGCCCGCCAGCACGCAATCGGGCGAATGGACCTGACAGACCGTCACCAGCCGCGCGTGTCCAGCGGCATGAGGCATCACCGCCCGCACCGCCCTTGCCCGGTTCTCGGCAATGGCCGCCGGATCATCCCCCGCCGCGCCCGCAACGCTGGCCCCAACATGCAACCCCGGGACCACCCCGGTGAAAACCCCGCCCCGGGCCCCAAGAAAGCCATGCGCCACCCCGGCCAGCACGGCGGAACGGATCACCTCCACCCCAGCCACTCCGGAAGCCGCTTCCGCTACAGGCCCATCCTCAGCCAAGGCTGCGCGTCACCTGCTCGAATGTATCGCGCGAGAGATCCCCACTTGCCGCCACCCGCTCCAGCTGCGCCTTCATCATCGCGGAGCGCAAGGGCTCCATCCGCCGCCACCGCCCCAGCGGCGCGACAAACCGCGCGGCGGTCTGGGCGTTGATCGGGTCCAGCGCGAGGATCAGATCCCCGATCAGCCGATAGCCCTCGCCGCTGATATGGTGGAAGGACTGCGGGCTGACCGCCAGCGACATATAGAGCGAGCGCACCCGGTTCGGGTTATGCAGGGTAAAGTCGGGGTGCCCCGCCAAAGCCTTCACATGCTCCAGCGCGCGGGGATGCAGCGAATTGGCCTGCAAGGAAAACCACTTGTCGATCACCAGCTGATTGCCGGCATAACGCGCATGGAAATCCGCGAGCTTTTCCTCGCGCAAGGGTGTCTCCAGCCCGCACAGCACCATCAGCGCGCCCTGCCGGTCGGTCATGCTTCCCGCATTGTCATACTGCCGCGCGGCACGGACAGCCGCCTCCTCGGGCAACCCGGCCGCCAGATAGACCAGCGCCTGCGTCTGCACCCGCCTTGCCCCCTTGGCGGCGGCATCAAGGCTGAACGGCACGGCGCAAGCACGATCATGCAGCGCCCCCAGCGGCCCGGCCAGCTCCCGCGCGATCCACGCCTTCAACCCCTCGCGGGTGGCGGTAATCGCGCCGGGGTCGGCCTGCGCGAACTGCTCGGCCAGATAGGCCTCGGCGGGCAGGGTCATCAACTCCCCGCGCATCAGGTCATCAAGGCCCTCGTCGGCCAGCACCGCCCGCAAGGCGCCAACAATCGCCGCGCGCCCCCCGGCCACCTCCGCCTCGCTCAGTCCGCCGCCAATCTCGGCCACCATATGGCCCATGGTCAGGCTCTGCATCGCCTCATACCGCGCGAAGGGATCATCATCATGCGCGGCGAGGAACACCAGATCCTCCGGCCTGGTATCCGCCGTCACCGCCACCGGCGCCGAATAGCCCCGGTTAAAGCTCAGCGCCGGCCGGCTGGCAAAGCCCGCAAACCGGAACTCGTCCGCCGCCTTGTCCAGCACGATCAGCTTCTCGCCATCATGCCTTCCGCTCGCGGTATCGAACAGCGCCAGCCGGAAGGGAATCGGCACCGGCAGCTTGTCCGGCTGCCCGGGTGTGGGCGGCGTGCTCTGCGTCAACCGCAACACCACCTCATCCCCCTCATGGCTCAGAGCCACCGTCACCTGCGGCGTCCCCGCCTGCCCATACCAGCGGCGGAACTGGGCAAGGTCCAACCCCGCCCCATCCTCGATGGCCTTGACAAAATCCTCGCAGGTCGCCGCCTCGCCATCATGCCGGGCAAAATAGAGGTCACACCCTTTACGGAAAGCCTCAACCCCGCACATTGTCCGCATCATGCGGATCACCTCGGCCCCCTTGTTATAGATGGTCGCGGTGTAAAAATTGCTGATCTCGCGATAGCTATCGGGCCGGATCGGATGCGCCAGCGGGCTCGAATCCTCAGGGAACTGCGCCTGCCGCAAGATCCGCACATCCTCGATACGCTTCACCGCCTCGGACCCCATATCCGCGCTGAACAGCTGGTCGCGCAGCACGGTAAAGCCTTCCTTCAGGCTCAGCTGAAACCAGTCCCGACAGGTAACCCTATTGCCCGACCAATTGTGGAAATACTCATGGGCAATCACCCCTTCCACCGCGTTATAGTCGGCATCGGTCGCCGTCTCGGGGTCGGCCAGCACATAGCGGGTGTTGAACACATTCAACCCCTTGTTCTCCATCGCCCCCATGTTGAAGTCGGAGACGGCGACGATGTTGAACAGGTCGAGATCATACTCGCGCCCAAACACCTCCTCGTCCCACTTC
>CAIWFP010000339.1 GCA_903911985.1 uncultured Sphingomonadales bacterium | reverse complement strand
GCATGCCCCCCGCGCCCGGTTTCGTCCGCCATCTTCATCTCCCCTGATCGCGGTGATTCACCGTCGCATCCTGCCCGCTGCGCTTAACGATTGACAGCGGCGGCTTTCGCATCTTACATAGCGAGCGCACGGTATGTTGTAAAGCACCGGCAGTACTGGAGGATGTGATGGGGGCAATGCCGCGAATCGTCGATGATCGTGCCGGGGGGCAGTTCCTCGTGCCGCGCCGCGCTTTCACCAGCGCCGAGGTTTTCGAGCGGGAATATGCCGCGATTTTTGACCGTTGCTGGCTCTATCTGGGCCATGCCTCGGAACTGCCCGAGCCGGGCAACTTCCTCACCCGCACCGTCGCGCGCCGCCCGATCCTGTTCACCCGCGACCGCGAGGGCGAATTCCACGCCCTGCTCAACGCCTGCCCCCACCGTGGCGCGCTGGTCTGCCGCGAGCGCAAGGGCAAGTCGCCGGCCTTCATGTGCATGTACCACGGCTGGACCTTCGGTTCCGACGGCCACCTGATGACCCTGCCCGGCAGCTCGGGCTATGTCGAAGGGTTCAAGACCGATCCGCAAAAGCAGATGGTTCCCGTGCCCCGGCTGGAGCGTTTCGGCGATTTCTTCTTCCTGAACTTCTCGCGTGATGGCGAAGACCTCGCCACCTATCTGGCCGATGCGGGCGACTATCTGAAACTGGTGGCGGAACATTCCGCCAGCGGCATGCAGATTGTTGGCGGCACGCAGGAATATGCCATGCGCGGCAACTGGAAGCTGCTCTCGGAAAACAGCTATGACGGCTATCATGCCGCCTGCAACCATTCGACCTATCTCGAATATCTCAAGAACGCCAATGGCGCGCTTGGCGCCACCCCGCTGTCGGGCGTCATGCATGATCTGAAGAACGGGCACGCGGTGGTGGAATATTCCGCGCCCTGGGGGCGGCCCATCGCCAATTGGGTGCCCTTGTGGGGCGAGGAGGGCAAGGCCGAGATCGCGGGCATTTACGCCGCGCTGGAAGCGCGCGTTGGCCCCGAACGGGCCGACCGCATCGCCCACAAGAACCGCAACATGGTGATCTTCCCCAACCTTGTGGTGAACGACATCATGGCGGTGACCGTGCGCACCTTCTTCCCCACCGCGCCCGACTATATGGAGGTCAACGCCTGGGCGCTTGCCCCGCGCGAGGAGAGCGAGTGGCTGCGCAAATACCGGCTCTACAACTTCACCGAATTCCTCGGCCCCGGCGGCTTTGCCACCCCGGATGATGTCGAGGCCATCGAGAAGTGCCAGCAGGGCTACGCGGTGGGCGGCGACGCGCTCTATAACGACATATCGAAGGGCATGAACCGGGCCGAGGGCCCCTCCTTCGACGACGAGGAGCAGATGCGGGCCTTCTGGCGCGAATGGGATCGCCGGGTTTCCGCCTCACACCAGCTGGCGGAGGGCTGAGCCATGGACGAACTGCTGAAATTGCGGCTGCGCGTCGAGGACCTGCTCTATCTCGAGGCCGACCTGCTCGACCGCTGGCGCCTTGACGACTGGCTGGCGCTTTATACCGCCGATGCCCATTATTACGTGCCGCCAAGCGATGTCGACGGCGACACCGCCGATCCTGAAACCTCGCTGTTCTACATCATCGATGATCGCATCCGCATGGAACAACGCGTGGTCCGGCTGTCGAAGGTCGGGGCCCATTCGGAACATCCCAAATCCAAGGTGCGGCATCTCGTGTCCAACGTCCGGGTGGAACGGGATGGCGATCTCATCCGGGCGCGCTCCTCCTTTGCGGTGTGGCGCAGCAAGGACATCACCAGCGATGTTTTCGTCGGCCATTATCTGCACGAAATCGTCGAGCGCGATGGTGCCCTGATGATCGCCAAGAAAACCTGCGTGCTGGACATGGAAGCCCTGCGCCCCCACGCCCGCATCAGCATCATCCTGTGAAGGAAGCCTCGACCATGGCGCATCCGCTCCGCTTCGCAAGGCTCGGCTATTGCCGCCTGCGCTGCCCCGATCTGGCCAAAAGCCTCTCCTTTTATCGCGACCTTGTCGGGCTTGGCGTCGCCCGGCAGGACGACGACAGCGCGTGGCTGCGCTGCAGCGACAAGCCTTACGACCTGATCCTCGAAGCGGGGGCGACAGCGGGCCTGTCAGGCGTTGGCTTCGAGCTGGAAAATGACGGCGAACTCGACAAGGGTTTTACGCATCTCGCCGCGCTGGGTCTGGCCCCGGCATGGGCCACGGCGGAACAAAATGCCGCGCAACAGGTCGCGCGCTCGCTGCGCTTTGCCGATCCGGTCACCGGGCTCGAAATCGACTTCTACGCGGGGCAGGCAAAGGCTGGCACGCCCTACCAGACACCCCACACCAAAATCGCCCGGCTGGGCCATGTGGTGATGAATGTCACCGATCTGCCCGCTGCCCATGATTTCTGGGTAGGCCAGCTGGGCTTTGCGGTTTCGGACCGGGTGGAGGGCCTTGCCGAATGGCTGCGATGCTGGCCCAACCCGCTGCACCACAGCCTGGCCCTGTTGCAGCACAGCGCCAACACGCTCCACCACATCAATTTCATGGTCACCGACATCGACGATATCGGCGGCGCGATGAACCGCCTCAAGGCCGCGGATGTGCCGATTGTTTTCGGGCCCGGCCGCCATTTGCCCTCCACCAGCATTTTCCTCTATTTCCTCGATCCCGACGGCAACAGCATGGAGTTCAGCTTCGGCATGGAGGAGTTCGCGGAACAGGATGCGCGCGCGGCCCGCGAGCTGGAGCACAAGGCCGAGGTCATGGACATCTGGGGCAGCCGCCCCGACCCCCGCTTTGGCAAGGGCAGCCCGATCGTGGCCCATCATGGGTAAGCCGCGTTCTGGTTCTCTGGCCGGGCAGGTCGCCATCGTCACCGGCGCGGGGCGCGGCATAGGTCATGCCATAGCCGCGCGGCTGGTCGCCGATGGCGCCTCGGTGATGATCTGCGATCTGGACCGCGAACTGGCCGCGGCCGCCGCCGACGCGCTGGGCCCGCCACACCGCGTGGCGGCCTTCGCCGGAAATCTCGCGCATGAGGCCGAGGCCCGGCGGATGGTCAACGAGACGCTGGCGCACTTTGGCCGGATTGACGTTTTGGTCAACAACGCCGGCGGCGGCATTCTGCGCCCGTTTCTGGACCACACGCCCGATACGTTCAAGGAAACGATCGACCGCAATTTGTGGACCGCGATCTGGTGCTGCTGGCTGGTGCTGCCGCATATGAAGGCGGCGGGCTATGGCCGGATCGTCAACATTGGTGCCGATTCCGTGCGCAACGGGCTGGCCGAACATGCCGGCTATAACGCCGCCAAGGGCGGGGTTCATGCTATGACCACCGGCCTTGCCCGCGAGTTCGTCCGCGACGGCATCACCATCAACACCGTGGCACCATGCCTCGTCCAGACGCAGCAATTGCTCGATGTGCAGGCGGTCAATCCGGCGCTGGTGCAGCACGCGACCGACATCATCCCGATGGGCCGCCCGGCCAGCGAGGCGGAAGTTTCCTCGATGGTCGCCTATCTGGCCGGGCCAGAGGCCAGTTTTGTCACCGGGCAGGTTATCAGCGTCAACGGCGGCACCACCATGCTATAACAACGATCCTACGCTTGGGAGAATCCATGAACAACAATCCTGAAATCGGCGAATCGGTCGATGTTGGCGGTGTGCGCACCAACTATATTCTCGCCGGGCAGGGCGAGCCGCTGATCCTCATCCACGGCTCTGGCCCCGGGGTTACCGCCTTTGCCAACTGGCGCGGGGTGATTCCCGCCTTTGCCGAGCATTTCCGCTGCTATGCGCCCGATACGCTGGGTTTTGGCTATACCGATTTTCCCGATGATATCGCCGGCTTTTCCATGGATCGCTGGATGGATCACCTGATCGGCTTCATGGACGCGCTGGGCATCGAGGCCGCGCATTTCATCGGCAACAGCTATGGCGGGGCGCTGACCCTGGCGCTGGCGGCGCGCTATCCGGCAAGGGTGCGGGGCATGGTGCTGATGGGGGCGGCGGGCATGCCCTTTCCCATTACCGATGGTCTGGAACGGGTCTGGGGCTATCAGCCCTCGCTGGAGGCCATGCGCGACCTGATGACCACTTTCGCCTTCGATCCGACCTTGGTGAAGGAGGAGATCGTCGCCTCGCGCTATCACGCCAGCATCCGCCCCGGCGCGCAGGAAGCCTATTCCAGCCTGTTTCCCGCCCCCCGCCAGCGTTGGCTCGACGCGCTGCAAACCAGCGAGGACAAGTTGCGGGCCCTGCCGCACCCCACGCTGATCCTGCATGGCCGCGAGGATGTGATCGTGCCGCTGGACTGCTCCCTGCGCTTTAACCAGCTGATCCCCAACAGCGAACTGCATGTGTTCGGCCACTGCGGCCACTGGACGCAGATCGAAAAGCGTGACCGCTTCATCGAACTGGTCATCCCGTTTCTGAAAGGTGCCCGATGACGCGCGCGGAGCTGGCCCCGGGATTGACGGCCGGATTGACGGCCGGATTGATGCCCGGATTGATGCCCGGACTCATGCAGGCCCGGGACCTCGCGATCATCGACATTATCCGCTTCGCCGCCGCCGCGCACCCAACGCGAGAAATCGTCTCGCGCAATGTCGATGAACCGCTGTGGCGTTATGACTATGCCCGTTGCCTTGGCCGGGTCGCGCAGGCATCGAACATGCTGGCGCGGCTGGGGGTGGCCCCGGGCGACCGGGTGACCTCGCTCGCCTGGAACACGCATCGCCACTTCGAGCTGTTCTTTGCCGTGCCCGGCCTTGGCGCGGTGCTGCACACCGCAAATCCCCGCCTGCCCGACGACCATCTGATCTACACGATCAATCATGCGGGCAGCAGGGTCTTGCTGCTCGACGCCAATATGGCCCCGATCGTCGCGCGGATCCGGGATCGGCTGGAAACGGTCGAATACTGCATCTTTCTCTCGGACAGCGAACGCACGCCCGGTGGCGAACTCGGCTATGAAACGCTGATCGCCGCCGAGCCCGACACCCGCGACTGGCCTCGCTTCAGCGAAAATACCGGCGCCTTCCTGTGCTACACCTCGGGCACCACCGGCGATCCCAAGGGCGTGCTCTATTCGCACCGTTCGGTGGTGCTGCATGGTCTGGCCGGGGGTCTGGCGGGGGCCATGGGCTTTTCCGCCTTCGACGTCGTCATGCCCTGCCAGTCGCTCTACCACGCCACCGCCTGGGGCCTGCCCTTTGCGGGCGCGATCAACGGGGTCAAATTCGTGCTGCCGGGCGATCGCATGGACGGCGCCTCGCTCGACGAGCTGATCACCAACGAGGGCGTCACCTTTACCGGCGGCGTGCCGACCATCTGGACCAATTATCTGGCCTGGCTAAAGGCGCAGGATCAAAGGCCAAAGACCCTAAGGCGGGTGGTGATTGGCGGCTCGGCCGTGCCTCTGGCCATGGCCCAG